>NZ_JAMPQD010000010.1:0-298964 GCF_028482245.1 Providencia sp. PROV129 | reverse complement strand
AGGGGTCACATACTCATATATGCTCTCCGAGATCTCCTCATTTGCCGCCTACCTACAGTTTGAACTATTTAAAGGATATAACTGGAGAGGGGACGATTCAGGGCACAACTGGTGTATGCTCCTAGGGATTAACGCATTCGACGCCTAGCTACAGCACAAATTATTTAGAGGATATACTGGGAGGTGGTAAAAAGATCTCCTTCTTGGTTTCCTTCAAAATAATTTATGTTGTTATTATTTCCTTTTTAATCATTGGTTTTAGGTTTTTATTCGATAAAAATTTTTGTCTTTTTCGCTTGAATTTCTGTTTTTCGCCCCCAACTAATCTGCATCGGTAAGTCAAACCTATCCAATTAGATTGATGAAATAGAGGCGATTAATGAGTATGAAAGGACAGGAAACGCGTGGTTTCCAATCAGAAGTTAAACAACTCCTCCAATTAATGATCCACTCTCTTTATTCCAATAAAGAAATTTTCCTGCGTGAGCTTATCTCTAACGCATCTGATGCGGCAGATAAACTGCGTTTTCGTGCGCTATCTAAGCCAGAGCTGTATGAAAATGAGGGTGAATTACGTGTACGCATCAGCGCCGATAAAGATAAAGGCACGCTAACTATCAGCGACAACGGTATCGGGATGAGCCGTGACGAGGTGATTGACAACCTTGGGACAATCGCAAAATCGGGTACAAAAGCATTCCTAGAAACTCTCGGTAGCGACCAAGCCAAAGACAGCCAAATGATTGGTCAGTTTGGTGTGGGCTTCTACTCCGCGTTTATTGTGGCGGATAAAGTCACTGTACGCAGCCGTGCTGCGGGTGCGCCAGCTGATGAAGGCGTTTTCTGGGAATCCGCGGGTGAGGGTGAATACACCATCGCGGATATTGAAAAAGCGGAGCGTGGGACTGAAATAACCTTGCATCTACGCGATGACGAAAAAGAATTCCTCGATAACTGGCGCTTACGGTCAGTGATCAGTAAATATTCAGACCATATTGCCTTGCCTGTTGAAATCGAAGATAAAAACGAAGAAGACGGCACGGTCACTTGGGAAAAAATCAACCAAGCGAAAGCCCTATGGACACGTAGCAAATCTGAAATATCAGACGAGGAATATGTTGAATTCTATAAACATATTTCCCACGATTATGCTGATCCACTAACGTGGACACACAACCGTGTTGAAGGTAAGCAAGAGTACACCAGTTTGCTGTATGTGCCTTCTCAAGCGCCGTTTGATTTGTGGAATCGTGACCAACAACATGGCTTAAAACTGTACGTTCAGCGTGTATTCATTATGGATGATGCAGAGCAGTTTATGCCTAATTATCTGCGTTTTGTCCGCGGTGTCTTGGACTCCAATGATTTGCCACTGAACGTATCGCGTGAAATCTTACAAGATAGCGCGCTGACTCGCAGTTTACGCAGTGCATTAACGAAACGCGTTCTGCAAATGCTCGAAAAACTGGCAAAATCAGATACAGAAAAATATCAAACCTTCTGGCAGCAATTTGGTCTTGTGATGAAAGAAGGCCCTGCTGAAGATATGGCGAACAGCGAAATAATCGCGAAACTTCTGCGTTTTGCCACAACACATACCGATAGCAGCGAACAAAACGTGTCGTTGGAAGAGTATGTTAGCCGTATGGTGGAAGGTCAGGACAAAATTTATTACATCACCGCAGACAGCTACGCAGCAGCGAAAGGTAGCCCACACCTGGAATTGTTCCGCAAAAAAGGTATCGAAGTCCTGCTGTTATCCGACCGCATTGACGAATGGATGATGAACTACTTGTCTGAGTTTGACGGTAAACAGTTCCAATCAGTCAGTAAAGCAGATGAATCATTGGATAAACTTGCCGATGAAAACAAAGCAGAACAAGAAGAAGCAGACAAACAGCTTGAACCATTTGTTGAGCGCGTGAAAACCTTCTTAGGTGAGCGTGTTAAAGAGGTGAAATTAACGCACCGCTTAACCGACACTCCAGCGATTGTTACCACCAACGCGGATGAAATGAGTACGCAAATGGCGAAATTATTTGCGGCGGCGGGGCAAGCAGCACCAGAGGTGAAATATAATTTTGAGCTAAACCCTGCACACCCACTGGTGAAAAAAGCGTCTGAAGTCTCAGATGAGTCTGTTTTTGCTGACTGGGTAGATGTCCTGCTGGATCAAGCCTTATTGGCAGAACGCGGGACGTTAGAAGATCCAAATCTATTTATACGAAAAATCAATGAATTACTTCTAAAGTAATGTGAAATTGTATTTTCGTTTCTGAACATAAACCGCGCTTTTGCTTGTGCTTTAGCGTGGTTTTTTTCTTTTGCGAAAAAAGATAAATGCGAAAACGTTTACGTGTGTTCTTGAGTAAAGCGCCATGCTAATGGTATGGTAGCGTGTTTTCTTTTCAAATTATAAAAAACTAAATAGCAAGGGGTTTACGCAATGCGTATCATTCTGCTGGGCGCTCCGGGCGCTGGTAAGGGCACTCAAGCTCAATTTATTATGGAGAAGTTTGGGATCCCACAAATTTCAACAGGTGACATGTTACGTGCAGCTGTTAAATCAGGGAGCGAGTTAGGTTTACAAGCTAAAGAGCTGATGGATAACGGCAAATTAGTGACGGATGAACTTGTTATCGCACTGGTTAATGAGCGCATCAAACAAGATGACTGCCGTAACGGCTTCTTGTTGGATGGGTTCCCTCGCACAATTCCACAAGCGGATGCGATGAAAGAAGCGGGCATTACTGTTGATAACGTACTTGAGTTTGACGTACCAGACGAAATTATTGTTGAGCGTATTATCGGTCGCCGTGTTCACGCACCATCAGGTCGTGTTTACCACGTCAACTTCAATCCACCAAAAGTGGAAGGCAAAGATGACGTGACAGGTGAAGAGCTGACTATCCGTAAAGATGACCAAGAAGACACGGTTCGTAAGCGTCTGGTTGAATACCATGCACTCACTGCGCCATTGATTGCTTATTATCAAAACGAAGCGAAAGCGGGTAACACTAAATACTTTAAATTAGACGGTACTCGTAAAGTCGCAGAAGTTAGCGCAGAGTTAGCGAAAATTTTAGGTTAATATTTGTACGTATCATGCGCTAAATTACAGTATTGATAACTGTAATTCGAATTATTTAGAGTATGAATGTATTATATGAAGGCAGCGAATATCGCTGCCTTTCTTTTTTATACCACTTGGTGATAAAGTTGGGAATGATTATCAATTAGGAGCTGTTTCATGTCAGAAAAAAAAACCGGCATTCTGTTAGCGAACTTAGGAACCCCTGATGCCCCAACAACTTCAGCTGTTAGACGTTATTTAGCCGAGTTTCTTAGTGATAAGCGCGTTATTGATGTACCTCGTTTGATTTGGAAACCCATTTTACATGGAGCCATTCTACCGCTGCGCTCATCTAAAGTGGCTAAGCTCTATCAGTCAATTTGGCTTGATGATGGCTCACCTTTATTGGTGTATTCATTGCGCCAAAAACAAAAGCTGGCAGAGTTGATGCCAAATACCCCCGTAGAAATAGGGATGAGCTATGGTTCGCCTTCCATTAAAAGTGCTGTTGATAGTTTAATGGAGCAAGGCGTTAATGATTTAGTTGTTTTACCGTTATATCCACAATACTCCTGCACAACAACTGCTGCTGTGTATGATGCTGTAACGAGAGCTTTTCAAGGTAGGCGTACCATTCCGTCAGTCCGTTTTATTCGCAGTTATGCAACTCACCCTGCTTATATTCAAGCATTAGTAGCATCAATTGAAGAGAGCTTTGCAGTACATGGTGAACCTGATAGGCTGGTATTGTCGTTCCACGGTATCCCACAGCGTTATTGTGATACAGGGGATATCTATCAGCAAGAATGCGAACAAACGGCTCAGGCGCTTCGAGAGGCGCTGAATTACCCAAGTGAAAAAGTGTTGCTCACTTATCAGTCACGTTTTGGTCGTGAACCTTGGTTGATGCCATACATGGATAAAACCATGCATGAATTACCATCACAAGGGGTAAACTCTGTTCAGGTCATTTGCCCTGGCTTCTCTGTTGATTGTTTGGAAACATTAGAAGAAATTAGCGAACAAAATAAAGAATTCTTTATCAGTAGTGGGGGTAGTAAATATAATTACATAGCGGCGTTAAATGATAATCTAAATAGTATTCGCATGATTAATTTAATTATTCAAGATGAATTAAATCAGTGATCGCTTAAATTGATACTAAAAAGTTCAGTAATCGATATATCAAAATTTCAAATATAGACTATAATAACTTATCTTAAATTAAAAACTATTAAAGAAATGTTATGTCTTTTGGAATTAATATGAGCAATGAGCAGCCGCCACGAAAAAGTATTGAGCAGAAGTCAAATTCTGCTCATCAATTTCATATTCAGCAGAGTGATGAAATTGATCTCATGGCATTATTGAGTGTTTTATTAAAAAATAAATTATTGATTACCATTTTTACGGCTTTATGTATTGCGTTGAGTGCTGGTATTGTCAAGCTTTTACCTCAAAAGTGGAGCAGCACGGCCATTGTCATTCCGCCAACCTCCGAAAGCATGAAAGAAGTTAATGCACTAAAAGCTCAACTGGATGTACTTGAAATACCTATCGATTTAACTTCTCAACGTATTTTTAATGCCTTTATAGACCAATATCGTTCTAAAGTTAATCAAAGCGACTATGTTAGAAGTACCCAGTACTATCATAAACTTGCACAAAATGTTGATCCTAAAGATGATATGGTGGCACAGCAACGTTTAGTGAATCAAATCATCAATAACGATATTCAAATTCAAGACCAATCTAAAGAGAAAAACAGTACCTCTAACGATATTATTTTAAAATTTACGGCATCACAGCCAACAGAAGCCCAAGATTTATTGGATGGCTATATCCGCTATAGCGCATCTAAAGTGAGAAGTCAGATTAAAAACGAAATTGATAATACGATCTCACAGCAACTTATTTTTGCCACTGAATCACTTAAGCGTGAAGTGAGCAAAATTCAAACTGAGTATGACGTTAAAGTTGAAAGGTTAAAACGTGCAGTGGATATTGCTAAAGCAGCAGGGATTGAAAAGCCTATAGCCAGTGATTCTCAAGCGATTAATGATGACCCAGATTATCCTATTGCGTTGGGGGCTGAGGCGTTAGAAAAGAAATTACTGATTGAGACACAAAACCGTGATTTAGCCTTGATGAGTGAAAATTTGCAAAATCGCCAGATTTATATCAATGAAATCACGGAATTGAAGAGCAAGGAATTGGCTTTTACGCCAGTCACTTTTATATTACAACCTGATTTGCCATTGAATAAAGAATCACCTAAATCAGCATTGATTGTGGCGTTAAGCGCCATTTTAGGCTTAATTTTAAGTTGTGCATTTGTATTAAGCCGTGAGCTTTATCGCGATTATAAAATGCAAAATCAGTAAGCTAACCTTACAAAAGACAAACAATGAGGCCAGTACTTTCTTTGAAGGTGCTGGCTTTATTTTATCGTGCTAGAATAGCGTGATGTTCCATTGTTAATCTTCTTACTTATGAAATTCCCCGGTCAACGCAAGTCAAAACATTATTTCCCTGTTAGTCTCAGAGATCCACTTTTACAGCCATTAAAAGAGACGTTGGCTGATGATGAGAATTGTAAATCCTATATTGTGGGGATAGATCAAACTCTCGTCGATATTGAAGCGAAAGTAGATGATGATTTTATTCAACGTTATCAGCTCAGTAAAGGGCATTCATTGGTTATTGAAGATGATGCTGCTGAGGCGTTGTATAAAGAGTTGACTGACAATGCGTTGATTACGCATGAATTTGCGGGTGGCACCATCGGTAACACGCTGCATAACTACTCAGTGTTAGCAGATGATAGGTCGGTATTATTAGGGACGATGTGTAATAATATCCAAATAGGAAGTTATGCTTATCGCTACCTATGCCATACCTCAAGCCGTATGGATCTGAACTATCTGCAAGGCGTTGATGGTCCAATTGGTCGTTGTTTCACATTGATTACCGAAAATGGTGAACGGACATTTGCCATTAGCCCTGGGCATATGAATCGCCTGCATCCAATGAGTATTCCTGAAGAGATTATCGCTGGGGCGTCTGCGTTAGTTTTAACGGCGTATTTGGTGCGTTGCAAACCCGGTGAAACCATGCCTGATGCCACAATGCAAGCCATAGCCTATGCGAAAAAACACAATGTTCCTGTGGTGCTCACATTGGGAACTAAATTTGTGATTGCTCAAGATCCACAATTTTGGCGTGACTTCCTTGCTGAGCATATTTCGGTCGTTGCGATGAATGAAGATGAAGCGCAAGAGTTGACAGGTCTGAGCGACCCGTTATTAGCCTCTAATATGGCTCTAGACTGGGTTGATTTGGTGCTCTGTACGGCGGGCCCATCAGGGCTATATATGGCAGGATATACAGAAGAGAGCTACAAACGGACGACTCAGCACCCATTGTTGCCTGGTGCGATTGCAGAATTCAATTTATATGAATTTAGCCGTGCAATGCGCCAGCAAGATTGCAAAGTGCCACTGCGTATATTTTCGCATATTGAACCGTATATGGGTGGCCCTGAGAAAATTATGAACACGAATGGTGCTGGAGATGGGGCTTTATCTGCATTACTGCATGATATTACAGCGAATTCTTACCATCGTTCAAATGTGCCTAATTCCAGCAAACATGAGCGCCAATATTTAACCTATTCCTCATTGGCTCAAGTTTGTAAGTATGCAAATCGGGTTAGTTATCAAGTGTTAACCCAGCATTCCCCTCGGCTAACTCGTGGGCTTCCTGAAAAAGAAGACAGTTTAGAAGAGTCTTATTGGGAACGTTAATGATTAGGTTATAATTCGTCCAGTTTGGATATGTTTAATATAAAAACACATTAATATCAGAAAGAGCATTAATGTGTTTTTATATACTCCATTATGGGTATTTAATTAATAAGTTAATAAAAGAATAAAGCTTAATTTATAAGTAAATTAATAATTAATATCGATAGTAAAAAAACATAGACAAATAGGCAGAAATTAACTATCAAAATTTGTCGTAAATAATATCACTGATGATGACGAATAATAAAAAACTGCATTCGATATTATTTAATTGCAATATTTCGAATGCAGTTATTAAATTGTTTAATATTAATTATATTTAACTTTGTTTGGCAACCGCTAACTCAGCATCACCTTTAACGGCATCCACTGCTTTTTGGTCTTCCTCTTCATAACGCAATGCCTGTGGAACCGAAATTTTAATTGCGATAAATACCGCTAAGAAGCCCCCAACCAGTTTTCCTAATAAAATAGGCAGAACGAGCGTTGGTTGGAAGTTGGCGGTAAAGGCTAAGTGATCGCCGATGGTGGCTTGTGCACAGACACCGAATGCGACACACAGAACTTTATCTCTTGCACGCATATCTTTGAATAAATGATAAGTTGCAATAATGTTTGCCATCACCATGATAAAACCTAACGACCCAGTATCACTCAGTTTCAAACGGTTGCTTAATGCACGGACTAACGGTTTGCAATAACGTTGGAATAGGTAACAAATTGGGAATGTCCCTGCCAACATGATGCCAATATAACCTGCTATTTCAATGGCACGGAACAGCTCATTTTGGTCTGCAAAGAGCGGGTCAAAGCCCCACGCACCGAAAACTTTGGTAAATACGCCAGTAAAGTGCTCGACAATCGAGAAAGCCAGAACCAGTTTGACAAAGGCATCCATAATCTTACCGAAGATTAAGAAGCCTGTAACCATCAGCATTGGGCGATATTTCAAGCCCGCGGCCAATAAGAAACAGAAAACAAACAGTGGCATCAAATATTGCAGCATGGTCATAAAATCAAGGGTGAGTTGATGTGCTGCGGGGGAATTGGTTGAAATAATATCGCGAACGGGAATATTATTGAATGTGATTAATAGCAGTGAAGCCAGTACACCAAATGGAATGGAGATTAACCCTGCCATTGCGCCGAGTGCGAGGTATTTGTGATCTTTGCGATTTAACATAGTTAAGCCAACAGGGATGAGATACACAATCGTCGCGCCTGAGGTATAGCCGATTAACATCGCAGTGATCCACATATCACGGTTCGTGGTTAACGCATCTGCAAGCTGGTAGCCCCCCATATCAACAGCAATGATCGACAATGCGGCGATAGAGACATCGGAGCCCACAGAAGAGAATATAGGCCCTAAAACATAAGAAATTAACTGAGAAAGCAGTGGTACGGCAGCCATGATCCCTGCTTGAGCAAGAAATACAGGGCCAATGGAGAAAATCCCGTTAACAAATTCTTTGCCCAGATCACTGGTCGGTTTGACGATAGAGGCGACAGCACCAATAATGGCACCGCACATGATTAAATAAATAATGTAATTTCCGAATTCAGCCATGGTAGGGTTTCCTTTTATTATTTTAGTGTCTTAATTGGCGGGAACGGGCAATGATGTCGCGGTACTGTTCCATTACACCTTGCATGTTGGTGCCATCGGGGTGTGTTATGGTTGCATTGCGCCTAACTGCCATATCGTGAGTCAGCCCTAACCCTTTGCGTGCCAATAAGGCAGCGCCAAGTGCAGTCACTTCACGGTTTGCTGGTGCTTCAATATTTTTTTGTAATAAATTGGCTAAAAATTGCTTAAAGTACTGATTTGAAGAAAGCCCTCCATCGACAGAGATTGATTGTCCCAGTGGTGAAATTTTTTCCATTGCAAAAATGACTTCGGCAGAGCGAGCGGCAATCCCCTCCAACACCGATTGCATCATGTCTTTTTTGTCGGTATCTAATGAAAGGCCTGCCCACAATCCAGCAGCGCTACGATCCCAATATGGGCAGCCTAAGCCAGATAATGCGGGAACAAACGCTAAACCGCGTTTAATGGCAGGTTCTGCTCTGAAATCACTGAGTTCATCGAATTGATCAAATAGCCCAATTTTTCTTGCCCAGTTAATGGCGGATGCTGCGTTATACACACCGCCATCTAAGCCAAAAACGGGGGCTTCATTAGGGAATTTCCAACACAGAGTGGGTAACAAGCCACTTTCATGAGTTTGTGGGATCTCAAACCCTGTGAGTGCTTGCAAAAAGGCACCTGTACCAAAGGTTATTTTGGCATCGCCTTTTTCACGGCAACCGTGACCGAATGTGCCAGCAAATTGGTCAACAATCACCGCTGTAACAGGGGTTAAGTGGCCGTCAAGGTTGATAGCGCCAAAATCGCCAATATTGTCTTTAATTGGTGGAAGACAATGAATTGGCACGCCAAATATGTCACACAGTTCTTTATCCCACTTTAATGTGTGGATATTGAGCAAAGAGGTGCGAGAGGCTGAATTATAGTCAGTCACAAACACGCCACATAAGCGGTCTAGAAAAAAGGCATCCATGGTGCCAATACGTAATTTGTTTTTATCTGCTAAAGTTTTCGCACCCACCACATTTTCCATGATCCAACCCATTTTACTGGCGGAGAAATAAGGGTCGAGTGGTAAGCCTGATTTGGACTGAACCACGGGTTCTAATCCTGCTTCTTTGAGATGAGAAATCGTTTTTTCAGTCCGTAAATCCTGCCAAACGATCGCATTGTAAAGTGGGCGTTTGCTGTCAGCATCCCAAGCGACAATGCTCTCACCTTGATGGCATAAACCAATAGCATCGACGACTTCGCAGCTATTCAAGCACTTAATAATATTAGCGAGTATTTCCTCTGGGTCGTGTTCAACCCAACCACTATTCAATGTGATTTGTTTATGAGGAATACTCATCGGGGAGTAATAGTGCCCGCCTTCTTCGAAGACCACGACTCGGGTTCCCGTTGTTCCCTGATCGATTGCGGCATAACGTTGGTTGAGCATCACAGTATTCCCAGTGTTATAAATGTTGTAAATAGGTCTGTTTTTTTGCCTACTATCGTTTAATCGGAAGGAAAGTCCACAAAAAACTCACAATAAGTTTCACTGATGTGACAAAACTCACAATAAAGTAACAATGTGAGTAGTTTTTGGTTTGTTGTTGTACTTTATGTTGTTTTAATTATTGTGATTGTGGGAATTGTGTGGTTTTATGTGTGCAAGTTTTAAGTAAAGGATCTCAGCCATGGATATTAATAATAAAAAAATTTGGGATGTCATTGTCATAGGCGGTGGTGTCATTGGCTGTGCAGTGACACGTAAATTCACACTGATGGGGGCAAATACTTTGCTGCTAGAACGAGGTGGTGACATCTTGTCAGGGGCGAGTAAGGCCAACAGCGCACTATTACATACAGGTTTTGACGCCACACCAGGGAGTCTAGAACTGGAATGTATGCAAGATGGGTATCGCGAATTCCTTGAAATCAGAGAAAAAATGAATTTGCCGATCCTCGAAACGGGGGCATTGGTTGTTGCGTGGAATGAAGAACAACTGAGTAAGCTGCCAGGTATTGTTGAACAAGCACATACTAATAATGTATTAGATGTGGCAATTATTGATAAAGACGAATTATACCGCCGTGAACCTCACTTAGCAGATGGTGCTTTAGCGGCGGTTTCGGTTCCAGGTGAAGCTGTGATTGACCCGTGGAGTACACCGTTATCTTATTTAACCCAAGCCGTGAAACACGGAGCACAATACCATTTTCATTGTGAAGTCAAAGGCGGTGAGCTAAAGGCGGGACTGTGGCATTTAACCACAACAAAAGGTGAGTTTTCTGCCCGTTTAGTGATTAACTGTGCAGGGATTAACGGGGATATTGTTGAGTCGATTTGCCATCCATCACCATTCCAAATAAAACCGCGCAAAGGGCAATTTTTGGTATATGACAAAGCGGCAGCTGCGGATATCAATGCGATTATTTTACCTGTACCAACCGCCATCACAAAGGGTGTTTTGTTATCAAAAACTATTTTCGGTAATTTGCTGTTAGGGCCAACAGCCGAAGAACAGGATGACCGTTGGAAAGCGGAAGTCAAACAAGAGGTGATGGAAGATTTAATCGCCCAAGGTTCTCGCATGTTACCGTCTTTACAGAATTACAGTGTGACGGCGACTTATGCGGGCTTACGTCCTGCAACAGAAGAAAAATATTACCGTATCAATGGTTACCCTGAAAAACAATGGATTTGTGCAGGGGGGATACGTTCGACAGGCTTAACATCAGCACTGGGTGTCGCAAATCACTTGGGTAAGTTATACCAAGAAAACTTCACGCCATTATTTGAATTATTGCCGCCAGAAGAACTTATTTGGCCGAATATGCCCTCGATTTCTGAATATCATCAACGTGATTACCAATGTAAAAGCAATGGCGGCATTGTGTGCCATTGTGAATTGGTAACACAACGGGAAATCGAAGCGACATTTGACTCTGATATTCCGCCTGAATGCTTGGGGGCTTTGCGCCGTAGAACGCGGGTTATGATGGGGCGTTGTAATGGCTTTTATTGCAGTAGTCAGGTGGCGGAAATTATTAATGGTCGTTTTGACCATACACTGGCAGTGGAGGCGGTAAAATGAGTTTATATTATGATGTGATTATCATTGGCTCAGGGCCAACTGGTGTTGCCGCAGCTCATACTCTACGCCGTCGTGGCATTAAGAATATCGCTATTCTTGAGCGAGAAGCCCATGCAGGCGGTGTTCCTCGTCATTGCCAACACCCAACATTTGGTTTGTTGGTATTTAAGCGGCCGATGAAAGGTAATCAATTTGCAGCGAAAATTGTGGAAAGCCTCGGTGATACCCCAATTTTTACCCGCAGCACCGTGACGCAGCTTCACCCAAATGGAAAACTGACGGTCTCTACCGCAGAGGGGTTAGTTGAGATGCACGCTAAGCGCATCTTGGTAGCGACAGGGGTTCGTGAAACACCGCGTCACCCACGTTTGGTATCAGGCCTTCGCCCGCAAGGTGTTTTAACCGCAGGGGCATTGCAGCAGTTTGTTTACCTTAATGGTAAAAAACCGTGCCGAAACCCAGTCATTGTGGGAAGTGAGTTAGTCAGTTTTTCTGCCCTGTGGACATTAAAAAATGCAGGTGTAAAAGCGCAGGCAATGGTGGAAGGTGGGGAGCGCATTCTGGCATTTAAACCCGCGACCTTATTTGCCAAAGCGATGGGAACACCCGTTTATTTAAACAGTAAAATCACTGAAATTGGTGGCCTTGACCGTGTAGAGTATGTGATGGTGGAAACCAACGGAAAAAACCACAAAATTGAGTGTGATTCGGTCATTTTTACGGGGCAATTTGTGGGGGAAAATACATTAATCCGCAAAAGTCACCTTGAATTTGATGCGAGCACAGGGAAGCCTGTAACAGACCAATTTAGTCGCTGCTCGGATGGGGCATATTATGCGGCGGGGAATATGTTGCACCCTGCGGATATGGGGGATCAGTGCTACCAAGAAGGTTTATTGACAGGGGAGAATATTGCGAATGATTTATTAGCCAATCACCATCAGCCGCAAATTCAGCCTGTACAGCGCATCCCGGTGAGCAGAGATTCAAATATCAGCTTTAGCGTTCCTGCTTGTATAAATATGGACGCGCTATCCCAAGGATGTATCGACTTCAATATTAAAGTTGAACAAGCGTTGCAAGGCACAATCAAAGTCATGGCGGGGAATACGGTTTTGTATGAGAAAAAGCACCGTTGTTTACCAACAAGACGCATTTTATTGAAAAATATCGATTTAACAAAAATACAACCAGACGCTACTGAAATTCGTATCACTGTTGTATAGTGCTGGAAATGTTAAATGGTCAAGAAGGATTAAACTATGTGTGAAGGGCGCTCTTCAAAAGTACGGCATCAAACCATCATTGAGTTATTGTCGACTCAAGGTCAGGTGTACGTGCAGGAGCTCGCAAAGCATTTTAATGTCGCGCAGGAAACAATCCGTCGAGATCTCAGTAAGCTGGAATCACAAAAGTTATTAAAGAAAGTCCATGGTGGGGCGGTGAATATTCAGTCAAAATTTGAACGTAATTTTACTGAACGTGCCCAAGCTGCTGTGGATGAGAAAAAAGCGATTGCCATCAAGGCAGCTGAACTGATTAAACCTGGCGATACCTTATTTATTGATTTTGGTACGACGACGTTTGAATTTAGTCAACGTATTAAATTGATTGATAATTTAACGGTAATTACTAATTCGCCATTATTAGCGACCACACTGCAAGAAAACCCATCCATTGAAACCATTTTAATTGGAGGGCAGTTTAATGCGGCGCAAAATGCCTGTTTAGGCGCAATAGCGTTAAAAAATATTGCCGAGTTTTTTGCAGATTATGCAGTGATTGGTGCAGGGGCTATCCATGCATTACATGGCGTGATGGATCAGCATGTGGATGAGGCAGCAATAGCCCAAAAAATGATGGAAAACAGTGACAAACTGATTGTGCTGGCGGATGGCACTAAGGCCAATAAGCACGCCATTAACTTTGTCACTAATTGGGATAATATTGATTATCTGGTGACAACCAGTAAAGAATTTAAGTTACCCGAAAATAAAAAGCGACCAAAAACCAAAATCATTGTTGCTGATATTGAATAAGTTTTTAACGTAGCACCTATTTAAACCTATCCCTTGGAAAATAATCACTTATTTTTCACGGGATAACTGTATCTAAAATTTGAACACACTAACATCAGGAATTATTATGAGCCTTTATTTTATAGCTTGCCCTTACTCTGATCCCGATAGCAATATTGTAGAAATGCGTTTTGCTGAATGTACTAAATTTGCAGCAGAACTTGCGCTAAAAGGAATTGCGACCTATAGCCAAATCACCATGACGCACCCAATTAATCAATATTTGGCCGCTGAAGGGAAAAAAGTAGCATGGTCATCCATTGATATGGAATTCTTAAAACGTTGTGATGGGCTAATTGTACTGACGCTACCAGGTTGGGAAAAGAGTGGTGGTGTTGCAGCTGAAATTCAGTTTTTTAAAGATAAAGGGTTGCCAGTTTGGACCAGTGATGAATTTATCGCTCACTCGTCATAATTCACGCTGATGCGTTGTTGGCTGCGTGCGTTCACCTTAGTCACATACTTATGTATTCTCCTAAGGATTCCTAGCCTCAACGGGAATTATTTAGAGTGAGTGATGAGGGATGGAAGGTAAAAGACAAATGCTGAGATGAAAGAAGGCAAAAGATAAAAAAGGAAGCCATGGCTTCCTTTTTGTATTTATAGAGAGAGGAGGTTAGTGAGCCGGTTTTAGATAATCATCTAAACTTTTGCCTTCACCTTTTTTATCGTTGCCGCCATCAAGCATATCATCGATAGAACAGCCAAACTCTTCCACATCATTACACATGAGTGTCGCCATGGATTTGGCAATTTCATGTTCACCTATAATGATATGATCAGCGCCGCGCTCTTTAATAAAGCTGACTTCATCATCATAGTGGGCACGAACAATAACGGTAACGTCAGGGTTCATCTCTTTCGCGGTTGCGACGATTTCACCTGCTTCATAACCATTTGGAATGGTTAATAATAACGTTTTAGCACATTCAATGCGGGCAAGGCTGATGATTTCTTTATTCGCTCCATTACCGAGGATTGCACTGAAGCCATTTTCAGCCAGCTCCTCAAAGCGAGCACGGGTGTCTTCCACGACGACAACAGGGATTTCTCGTCTACGCAGTTTGTCCGCTAACATACCTCCGACACGACCATAACCGACGATGATGGCGTGACCACAGATATCGACAGGTACTTGTGTTTCTTCTTCCAGCGTTTCTTCCAGAAGTTGCTCTTCAATCGTTTCTGTTCTTTCAAGGTATTTATCTAACAAACTAAATAATACTGGGTTAAGCATAATAGAGACAATAGCACCCGCTAACACCAAGTTTTGTGCGTCTTTATCCATCACGCCGAGGGTGAGGCCCATACCCGCTAAGATAAACGCAAACTCACCAATTTGCGCAAGGCTGACGGAGATGGTTAATGCGGTTCGTCGTGAGTGCCCAAACATTCTGACCAGAACCAGGGCCGCAGCGGACTTACCAATAATAATGATAGCCAGAACAGCCAAGATACCGAGAGGTTGCTGGATCAGAACCATCGGATCGAAAAGCATACCAACGGAAACGAAGAACAGAACCGCAAATGCATCACGCAGTGGTAAGGTGTCTTGTGCTGCACGGTGGCTCAGCTCAGACTCGTTCAGAACCATCCCCGCGAAGAACGCCCCCAGCGCAAAGGAAGCATCAAAGATAGCTACAGCGGCATAAGCGATACCTAACGCAAGGGCGAGAACAGCTAAGGTGAACAGCTCACGAGAACCTGTTGAGGCGGTACGAGATAAAATCCATGGAATGACTTTACGACCGACCACAATCATAATGAATATGAATAAAACAACTTTACCAATTGTCCAGGCAAGGCCTAATGCGAGCTCACTAAAGCTTGCATCATCTGTGTTCATGATAGCAGCTGCGGCAGGAAGCAGTACCAGGGTAAGAACCATGGCTAAGTCTTCCACAATTAGCCAGCCAATGGCAATTTGCCCACGTTGGCTTTCAATCAGTTGCCGTTCTTCTAATGCACGTAATAAAACCACGGTACTGGCGGTTGAAAGACATAAACCAAAGACAATACCGGTAAAAATGCCCCAGCCAAATAGCATCGATAAGCCAAGGCCTAATAGGGTAGCGACTGCAATTTGCGCAATTGCGCCGGGGATAGCGATGGCTTTAACAGCCAATAAATCTTTGAGTGAAAAGTGTAAACCCACGCCAAACATCAGCAAGATAACGCCGATTTCAGCTAATTCAGGTGCAAGCGCTGCATCTGCCACAAACCCTGGGGTAAATGGGCCTGCAAGGACACCTGCTGCAAGGTAGCCCACAAGTGGGGAGATTTTTAATCGCTGTGCGATCATACCTAACAAATATGCAAGGGCGAGACCACCAACAATGGTTGTGATTAAGGGCGTTGAATGCTCCATTTAGTCTCCTCTGGTTAGTATGAAAATATAAGGTGGGTACATGCCGTTGACTTTTAAAATGAGGCCTTCATTTTAAAATGCCAATTTGCATGTTTTTCTATTTTAACTTTTTTTGAGAAATATTTCCTTAAAAAAATGAAATGTTTTTAAAAAAAAGACAGACTAAAGGTGCTAAATCGTTACAAACTTTAGGATTAGGCGATTTTTAGCTGAAATTTTTAGGAAATATGGTAGGAAAGACCCACACTTATTTTTAATTAAGTGTGGGTAAAATAAGAAAATAAATCTATTTATGACCGATATTTGGTAACAATACTGTAAAAATCCCAAGTAATGGCAAGAAAGCACAATAATGATAAACTTGCTCAATACTGGTTTGGTCAGCAATATGGCCTAAAACTGCTGCCCCAACACCGCCCATTCCGAATGCAAGACCGAAGAATAATCCTGATACCATGCCGGTTTTACCGGGGATCAGCTCCTGTGCATACACCAAAATAGCTGAGAACGCAGAGGCTAAAATCATCCCAATGATTACAGTTAGCACGCCCGTCCAGTATAGCGAAGCATACGGTAAAATGAGGGTAAAGGGGGCGACACCGAGGATTGAGAACCAAATAACATATTTACGACCTATTTTATCCCCAATAGGGCCGCCAATCATTGTCCCTGCGGCAACAGCGAATAAGAAAACAAATAGGTGAATCTGGGCATTTTGCACAGAAACACCAAACTTCTCTATAAGATAAAAGGTGTAATAACTGCTAATGCTAGCCAAATAGAAGTATTTAGAAAAAATCAAAACCAGTAAGACCGCTAACGAACCAATAACCGCCTTGCGAGGTAAGATTTTAATGTTGCCAGTGGAAGTGGTTTTTTTACTGGCAACGCGATGTTGCTGCTTATACCAGTTACTGACTTGCAGCAAAATCACAATCGCTAACAAAGCCGCAAGGGAGAACCAACCTAAGTTGCCTTTTCCATAAGGTTCAATAATTAATGCGGCAAGCAACGGCCCTAGTGATGCCCCTAAGTTACCGCCTACTTGGAAAAATGACTGAGCAAGGCCGTGACGACCACCTGAAGCCATTCGAGCTACACGAGATGATTCTGGGTGGAAGACTGAAGAACCCGTCCCGACTAAAGCGGCTGCAAATAAAATCATTGGGAAGGTTTCTGCCATCGCCAATAAAATTAACCCAGTCAATGTAAAGCTCATGCCAATTGGTAATGAGTATGGCTGAGGGTGTTTATCCGTGTAGTAGCCAATAACAGGCTGCAGTAGGGATGCGGTAATCTGATACGTTAGGGTGATCATCCCAATTTGCGCGAAGCTCAGCGAGAAATCAGATTGTAATAAAGGATAAATCGCTAAGATAAGCGATTGGATCATGTCGTTTAATAAATGGGAGACACTAATTGCTGTCAGAATACTGAAGACGGTTTTCCCTGTTTTATTCACGGGTTTTGATGGATTTGCGTTATTAGGGGTTGTTGTTTGCTCACTCATAATTATCAACTTTTTGTGTTACATAATTGTTATCAATATAACTGAAATACAATTTATTGAAATGAATAAATAAGTCACATGAAAAATAATATCAGTGAATTATTTGATGGTGATCTCATTTTTATGAAACGAATTTCTTATTCTGCAAGAGGTATCAAATCTTGCTCATATTTTTATGCTATAAATCTGCGGGCAGTGACAAACTATAATCTAATATTAACGAATAAAAATTCCTATACCAGCAGGGAGAAGTGTATGAAGTTTGCATTTAAAGCATCCGCATGTGCATTAACAGTATCGTTAGCGTTAATACCCGCGACGATGGCAAACGCGTGGGAAAAAGACAAAACCTACAATATCACTATTTTGCATACAAATGACCACCATGGTCACTTTTGGCATAACGACCACGGCGAATACGGTTTAGCAGCGCAAAAAACCGTCGTTGATGAAATTCGCAATGAAGTGGCGAAGCAAGGTGGCAGTGTGTTGCTACTCTCTGGTGGTGATATCAATACAGGGGTTCCAGAATCTGATTTACAAGACGCGGAGCCTGATTTCAAAGGGATGAATTTAGTCGGGTACGATGCAATGGCATTGGGTAACCATGAGTTCGATAATCCGCTTGAAACGCTACGTCAGCAAGAAAAATGGGCAACCTTCCCATTCTTATCCGCTAATATTTACCAAACCAGCACAGGTAAACGTCTGTTTAAACCTTATCAAATATTTGATAAACAAGGTGTAAAAATTGCAGTGATGGGGCTGACTACAGACGATACTGTACGTATTGGTAACCCAGCAAATTTCCCTGATGTCGAATTCCGCGTACCTGCGGATGAAGCGAAAAAAGTGGTTGAAGAACTGCGCCAGACTGAAAAACCTGACATTATCATCGCCGCAACCCACATGGGGCACTATGATGACGGCAAACATGGTTCAAACGCACCAGGTGACGTCGAAATGGCACGCAGTTTACCTGCGGGTTACTTAGATATGATAGTGGGTGGTCACTCACAAGACCCCGTTTGTATGTCCCAAGAAAACAAAGACTACAAACAAGCGGACTATGTACCAGGGACTCCTTGTGCGCCAGATAATCAAAATGGTACATGGATTGTTCAAGCCCATGAGTGGGGTAAATATGTAGGACGTGCTGATTTTGAATTCAAAAATGGCAAATTTACCTTAAAACACTACCAGTTAATTCCAATTAACTTGAAGAAAAAAGTGACCAAAGAAGATGGTACCAGTGAGCGTGTTTATTACACACAAGAAATCGCCCACAACCCAGATATGATGAAATTACTGACGCCATACCAAGAGAAAGGTGATAAGCAATTAAGCGTCAAAGTGGGTTCTGTTGAAGGCAAACTGGAAGGCGATCGTAGCAAAGTGCGCTTTGTGCAAACCAATATGGGGCACCTTCTGTTAGCAGCTCAAAAAGAGCGCGCAGGCGCTGATTTTGCCATCATGAGTGGGGGGGGTGTCCGTGATTCTATCGAAAGCGGTGATATCACGTATAAAGATGTGCTGAAAGTTCAACCCTTTGCGAATGAATTAGTGTACGTTGATTTTAAAGGGGATGAAGTCATTCCTTACCTGACTGCGGTCGCGAATATGAAACCCGATGCAGGGGCATATGGTCAATTCTATAATGTAAACTTGACGTTGAATAAAGATGGTACGATTAGCGATGTGAAAATCGATGGTAAACCTGTTGATACATCAAAAACTTATCGTATGGCAACATTGAATTTTAATGCGATTGGTGGTGATGGTTATCCGAAAATTGATAATCACCCTAACTATGTGAATACAGGTTTTGTGGATGCGGAAGTGCTCAAAGGTTATATCGAGAAACATTCTCCACTAAAAGCTGCAGATTACGAACCAAAAGGTGAGATTATTTATAACAATAAATAATTCATTTTATAATATGAAAAGCCTCATATCGATGAGGCTTTTTTTATCAATGCGCGTATTTACTTGCGAATTTCAGCAAAAGTAGCATTGAGTACGTTACCTAAATCAGCTGGCGCTAATTCAATATCCAACCCGCGTTTTCCCCCTGAAATAAACATTGTTGCATATTGCTGGGCTTGGTCATCGATTACCGTGGGTAATCGCTTCTTTTGGCCCAATGGACTGATGCCACCTAATAAATAGCCAGTGGTCTTTTGCGCGATTTGGGGATCGGCCATTTCCACTTTTTTCACTTTGAACACTTTTGCGACCAGTTTTAAGTCAAGCTGCCCTGAGACAGGGGTGACGGCAACGGCTAATGTTTTTTGGTCACCATTTAATGCTACTAATAACGTTTTAAACACTTGTTTGGCATCTAAGCCTAATTTACGTACTGCCTCATCACCAAAGTTGCTCTCATTTGGGTCATGATCATAAGGGTGCAATGTGAAGTTAATTTTTTGTTTTTCAAGTAATTTAACAGCAGGAGTCATTTTTTTACCTTTTATTTATCTCTGACACAATGGCGCAGATACTCAACAAGACTGCCTTCACCAAATAGGTGTAATGCACCAACAGCAACCACATAATTGCCATCTGGAAGCGCCTTAAGTTGTTCACTCCAAACTGCATTACGTTTATCCATTAGTACTTGATAGACATCTTTACTGAAAGTATTAGGTAAAGTCATGTGGTTATTGGGTTGATAATCAAGCCACCAACCAATCATGGTTTGCAGTGAACGTGCATTTGCGCGCCAATGGACTAATGAGTCTTGTAAGAGCGCTAACCCATTATTAGGCAAGGAAAGCAGCAATTCAACTTGGGATGCAGTGCCTTCAAGTTCAATGATCGGTTTAAGTTGGGTCTGAGCGTTGCGAATAAGCTGATAATCGATGCCATAGTGGCCGCGCAAGCCAAGCCCTTGTGCTTGAGTGGCCTGTAGGATCAAGGCGATTTGCCATGAAGGGAGACTATCAAACTTTTCGGGTGACTGGTGAATTTCTTGGCAACATTGCAAAAATAAGGCGTATTGTTCTTCGCTCAAACGTTGCTGAACAGGGCGCTGCTCATCAACTTCATGAGGGTAAGGGGATTGAGCTTGGGTTATATCCGCTTCAACAATTAATGCATCCGCTTGATTCAGTTTATCGAGCAATATGGCAGATAACGGAAACATATTTTCTGTTCCCATATGAATACTGCCTACAATGTGCAATTTAAGGCCTTTT
Source organism: Providencia sp. PROV129 (assembly GCF_028482245.1). Taxonomy (NCBI): domain Bacteria; kingdom Pseudomonadati; phylum Pseudomonadota; class Gammaproteobacteria; order Enterobacterales; family Morganellaceae; genus Providencia; species Providencia sp. PROV129. Next base: position 278,258 of record NZ_JAMPQD010000010.1, on the reverse strand, counting down.
GATAAGCGAACATCAATCGCAGGATAGGGGTATACCAGCGCCGTTTCCATATGGAGCCAATTTTTAAAGCTTTCAAACAGTTTTCCCATCATTTTACCCTGCATTTTTCTTGGGTTAATAGGGTAAACAATCTCTCGCGAATTTGCGAATGTTGTACGTCAATTACGCATTTTTCGTCTGTCCTGATAAAAATGGACAATGACAATTTAGGCACACTTCAATTATGGTTTCACGATATGAAGCAATACGTTAACAAGATGGTGTTATCATTTTGTTAGCCTTAATTGGAGATAACATGATAACGCCTCAAATTTCAAATATTCATGCGGGCACACCAACAATAACGGCATTCGATAACCGTCACTTTACGGTTCGTACACTTCAATACTATCGACAGCCTAATATTCAACAGGATGTACAGGAGCGTCTTGAATTTCATTATTTTAATATTTATGGTTTTTTACAGAAAAATGCAGATGCACGTTTGTCTGAAAGTGGGCAAGATAACTTTTATTATCATGCGGATTTAATGGGGTTCTCGTTATTAAACAAAGGTGTTGATAGCGGTGAAATTTACCAACTGAATGATATTGAACAGCGGCTTATGGTAAGCATTGACGCAAATAAAACGTTTAAATGGTGTTGCTATGAGGCTAATGATTCATTAGGTCGCCTCGAAAGTGTCAGTGAGAAAATAGAGGGAGGGAACTGGCGAGTCAGCGAGCGTTTTCAATATGCAGGTAATTCGCATACCGAACAATTGGCGAATTTAGCTGGGCAATGTATTAGTCACTTTGATACTGCAGGGTTATTGCAAACACAGGAAGTATCACTGCAAGGGGAACCGACTTTATTGACTCGGCAGTTTATTCAACAAGTTGATAATGCTGAGTTTAATGTTGATTGGCAAGAAGATAGTGATTTAACGGCATTATCACCCGAAAAATTTTCTCACCAAACACATTTTGATGCTGCAGGTGCTTGCCTTTCTATTATTGATGCAAAAGGCCATAAACAACAGCGAGAATATGATATTACAGGTCAGTTAATCAGAACGACATTCACAGTTAAAGGACAAGATACGCAGCCAATAACTCAGATCATTGAATATTCGGCAGTCGGTCAGAAAGTGCGAGAGATCTATGGTAATGGTGCCGTGACTGAGTATGTATACGAGGCGCAGACACAGCGCTTAATTCTTATTCAGACCTATAGGCCAGTAAATCACTCATTGGGTTATAAATTATTTCAGAGTTTACATTACGACTACGATCCTGTCGGCAATGTGATTGCAATTTATAATAGTGCAGAAAAAAAGGTTTTTTGGCGGAATCAAAAAGTCGAACCCAAGCATCGATATCAATATGACACGCTTTATCAATTAGTCCATGCGACAGGGCGAGAAATAGCGGGTATTAGCCAGCAAAGTCACTACCTTCCTCACCATTCATCAATTGATAATTCGGTATATACACGGTATTTCCGTGCCTATTCTTATGATAAAGGCGGGAATTTAATTCAAATTCACCACCGTGCCCCTGCGATGCAGCAAGCTTATACAATCAAAATGACAACGAGCAGCCGAAGTAACCATGCAGTACTGGCAGATTTAGCTGAGTTTCCTCATCAAGTGGAACCATTATTCACGCCAAGTGGACAGCAAAAACAGCTTTTGCAAGGAAAAAATTTAACGTGGACATCAAGGCAAGAACTGCAAAGTGTTAATGGTGCTGGCGGGAATGAGTTTTACCGCTACGATGGCGACAGCCAGCGGGCATTAAAAATAACACAATATAATCAAAAACAAAGCAAGGTTGTTTATTTACCGAACCTAGAGATTAGGCAAATTGAACATAATGAAAAATACCATGTGATCTGTATCGGGGAAGACAGTGAGGTACAAGCCCAAGTATTGCATTGGGAAATTGGGCTACCAGATAAAATGGTAAATAATACCGTTCGTTATAGTATTAATGGGCTTGCCAGCAATAGCGGTTTAGAACTCGATATGGATGGAAACTTGATTAGCCAAGAGGAGTTTTATCCCTTTGGTGGAACGGCTGTTTGGACGGTAAGTAGCGCATTGGAAGTAAACTACAAAACACGGCGCTATTCAGGGCAAGAGCGTGATATTACAGGGCTTTATTATTATGGTCGTCGTTATTATCAGCCTTGGGTGGGGCGTTGGTTAAGCGCAGATCCCGCGGGAACTATTGATGGTTTAAATCTGTATCGGATGGTACGTAACAACCCATTGACCTATCAGGATGAACATGGGTTAGCACCTCGACTTTTTGATACACAAGATGATATGTTTGCTGATTTCCAGCAAACAGTATCAAAGCTGCTTAATGCATCCTCTAAAATTGAAAGAATTGCGAAAAATCCATCATTAATTCGCAACCGAGTCATTAGTATGGCGCAATTATTTTACAAAGATAAAACATCCAAATTTACATATGCTATTAATTTATATGAATTTTTGGAGATGGACTCGCAAAGTGAGGAGTTTAAGACATGGGCGACAAATAAATTAAGCTATCAAAATACTTCTCGCCAGCGTCAGCCTGGCTGGGAAACGGTTAATCATGCGGAGCAGGCATTAATAAGAACATTAACGGCTCATGATAGTTTTAACATAAGTAATTTAATCATATCCCAAAAGGCTAAATTATGTTCAAGTTGTGAAAATGCCATGTATACTTTTCGACAATCAATGCCTAAACGTCGCTTCACAACGATGATTCTTCGAGATGGTGATTTACCTCTTGCAGCCATACAACATGGGCAGTCACGAACTCGCTATAAAAACTCTTCATATTCTGCTGGAGTGGCGGTAGGGAAAACGAGTTTCACATTATACGACTATAAAGATATAGAGTTTCAGGTTGGAATGGGGAATTTCTGGGGAGGGATGGATAAAACACTCTATACAATGTATGCCAATGAGTTTGAACGTGTGTTTGGGAATCTTCCTATCGGAAAGGGAGTCAAAAAGTCATTTCCCCCTAAACCCCCAAAAAGCTCAGGAGGTCGTGGCCATCAGCTTGATAAAAATCAACCCAGTACCAGTCGTCGTCATCGATGAAGTGATTGCCCCCAAATAGGGGGCAAATTGAATTAACTGTTTTTAGTAATGTTTTTAAACACACTTAGCAACGCAAATAAGCTGAATGAGCTAAACACCATTTCGATACCAATTAACGTGGTTAATAGCGTAATCGACGTTAATGGCCCATTGCCAACAAGCAAAAAGGCAATAAAGAAATCTAATAACCCGATAAGAATTTGCAGCCAACCGCTTGGGGATTTTATTTGTTGAAAACCCACATATAAGCGAATGACACCGCCGACAATAAATAGTGCGGCGACTAAAATCGCGAGGGCAATTAAGCTTTGTAGTGGGTCTTTAATAAAGGAATAGCCGACAATAATATAGATTAGCCCAATCACAAAACCAAATAAGCGCGACCATCCCGTATAAATTACCGTGCTAAGTATGCTAACAATGGCACCGACACCACCAATAATCAGTAAAACGCCTAATACCGTACTGACCGCAATGCCTGAAATCATTGGGTTAACAATACAAAAAATGCCACCAGCTAACAGCAAAAAGGACAAAATTAATAAAAAAGTTCGCTGTTTTTTAAATTCCTCACCAGCGAGTTTGGCAAGTTTTTCACGATCAATATTAAGCATTTTGCGCTCCAAATATTAAGTAGCTAATTATTTAATAGTATAGACCTAGCCGACGAGAAAGGGCATCAAAGATCGTGCGATTTAAATAATAAAATCTTGGAAGGCAAATACTTAGCGTATTTTGATGATTGAAATAAGACGAGGAAGAGTGAGAGAGGCTCCCACCCTTCAGACTGCTGACAAACCGATTAGGTTTGACTGCAGGTTGGATTGGTTTTGAAAATAGTCGAGGAAAATCAATTCATTGATTTTCGGCTGATAACACAAAGCAGGAAAAACCACGCTTTTATCCTGCTTTGTCAACAACCTCAAGGGTGAGAGAGGCCCCCACCCTTTTTTAAAGGTTATTTTTCAGGCTTAAAACGTAATAGACGGTTTGCGTTACTCACTACAGTGATAGAGGAGAGCGCCATTGCTGCTCCTGCAACTACTGGGTTAAGTAAAGTCCCTGTGAGTGGGTATAAAATACCAGCAGCAATTGGGATCCCCAGCGTGTTATATATAAAGGCACCAAATAGGTTTTGCTTCATATTGCGCAGAGTCCCTTTTGAGATAGAAACCGCATCAGCAACCCCGTGTAAGCTTTGACGCATCAAGGTGATAGATGCTGTTTCAATGGCGATATCACTACCGCCGCCCATCGCAATACCCACATCAGCACGGGCAAGTGCAGGGGCATCATTGATGCCATCACCGACCATCGCTACTTTATGACCTTTCGCTTGCAGGGCTTCAATTGCGGCTGATTTACCATCAGGCATGACGCCAGCAATCACTTCATCAATACCCGCTTCTTTAGCGATAGCATTGGCGGTGACTGGATTATCCCCTGTTAACATCACCAAACGGAAGCCTTGTTTATGTAAGCGAGCAAGAGCACTGATGCTGTCTTCACGCAGTGGGTCACGAATAGATAACAACGCAGCGACTTTCCCTTCAACGGCCAACAGTACAGGGGTCACCCCTTGAGAGGCTTGCTGATGCAGAATACCGTCGACATCTGTGGTATCCACACTGCTTTGCGCTAACAGCTTTTGGTTACCTAACAAAATGGCTTTACCATCAATAATTGCGCTTACACCTAAGCCTGCTAATGTCCTAAATTGCTCATTAGCGGGTAAGGTTAAGCCTTTCGCTTTTGCTAAGACAGCACGCGCTAATGGGTGGTTTGAACCATTTTCCAACGATGCTGCGAGCTGCAATGCGCCGTCCTGATCAAAACCATTAAATACGTGGATGTCAGTAACTTGAGGCATACCTTCGGTTAATGTACCTGTTTTATCAAAGACGATAGTGTCCAGTTCGCTAGCTTGCTGAAGGGCATCCGCATCACGGACTAACACCCCGAACTCAGCTGCACGACCGACACCTGAAATTATCGACATCGGCGTTGCTAATCCTAAAGCACATGGACAGGCAATGATTAACACAGTTGTGGTGATAACCAAGGCATAAGTAATTTGTGGCGCAGGGCCAATAAAGTACCAGATAGCCCCCGAAATCAATGCAATAGCAACAACTACAGGGACAAACACTGCCGAAATTTTATCCGCCATTTGGCCAATTTGCGGTTTACTACTTTGTGCTTGACGAACAAGGTGAATAATTCGCGCTAATGTGGTTTGGCTTCCCACTGCCGCGGCGCGAAAGAGTACCGTACCATCTTGCACGACAGTACCTGCATGTACAGGGTCACCTTTACTTTTTTGTTGCGGGATAGGTTCACCTGTCAGCATCGCTTCGTCTAGCCAAACTTCCCCTTCGATGATTTCCCCATCGACAGGTACGCGGTCACCCGTCGCTAAGCGTAAGATCATGCCTTTTTTAACCTGCTCCAATGGCATGTCAACTTCGCCTTGCTCCGTCACAACACGTGCAGTTGGCGGTGTTAAATCTAACAACCTTTCAAGGGCTTTGGAGGAACGTTGGCGTGCCCGTTGCTCTAAAGCGTGGCCAAGGTTAATCAGACCGATGATCATCGCACTGGCTTCGTAATAAAGGTGGCGAGCTTGGTCAGGGAACCATTCAGGCCAAATATTAACGACGATAGAGTAGAGCCATGCAGCTCCTGTACCCAGTGCAACCAAGGTATCCATAGTGGCACTGCCATTTTTTAAACTTTGCCATGCACTGCGATAAAAATGCCCACCTGCGAACACCATTACTAGGAAGGTTAATACCCCAATGGTAAGCCATGTGGTGTGATTTTGCTCAGTCAGCACCATATTATCGCCCATCATTCCCCATACCATGACAGGGATACCAAGGGCTAAGGCTAAGGCTGATTGCCAACGGAAACGGCGCATATTGGCTTGAGCAACTTCTTGCTGGCGTTCACGGCGTTTGGCTTCATCTTGAATGATTTCAGCACCATAACCCGCTTTAACCACGGCATTAATCAGGTCATTGGGATCTGCAGTTCCTGTGACTAATGCGCTACGCTCGGCTAAATTAACGCGTGCGTTTTCCACACCGGGGACGCCGCTGAGTGCTTTTTGCACTTTATTCACACAGCTGGCACAGGTCATGCCATCAAGCAGTAACTGCACACTGTCATCCGTTGGGGGGATGTCAGGCTGTTCACCTAAATCTGACTCTTGTGCCGGAATGTCACAAATTGCCGCTGAATCAGCATCCGGCTGTTCAGTTTGGGTGGTCAGCGGCTCAGTTTTTGGGTGAGATTCACCTTCTGTAGCTTGGTAGCCAGCGGCTTCGACGGCAGCAATCAATGCCGAAACTGATGCAGAACCTTGTACAACCGCAGACGTTGTATCCACTTGTGCGCTTTCTACACCGTCAACAGCTTCGAGTGCTTGTTGGGTTTTCGCCGCACATTTCATGCAGCTTAATCCTGAAAGGGATAACGTCACCTCATTGGACTGCGGCAACTGGGCCTTAAAGCCTGCTTGTTCAACCGCAGCGATTAAGGTTTGTGCATCAGCAGAGCCATACACTTTTGCCTGAGTTGTGCTAACAACCGCAGCGGCAACACCTTCAACCTCTTCAAGGGCTTTTTGGGTTTTGCCTGCACATTTCATGCAATTTAAACCCGAAAGCTGCAATTCGACATCAGGTGTTGATGCAACTTCGGCTTCATAGCCAGCTTCAGTAATCGTGTTGATGATATCAGCAACATTGGTATCACTTTCTAATGTCGCATAATCGATAGTGACGTTTAAATTTATCACATCACCGCGAGCTTCTAATGCTTTAGTGACTGAGCCGACACAGTGCATGCAGCTTAGCCCCTGTAATTTTAGGATAGTTTTGTTACTCATTTTGCAGCCTCCGAACCCGTTCGATGAATTGGGTCTATAACTTTATCGACAATTAGGTCTATAATTCGACAATGAGCAAAGGTTACACCTTCCAGCAAGGTTAAGGTCAAGGGGTTATTATGAATATTAGTGAAATTGCCAAAAAAACAGGCCTAACTGCAAAAGCAATCCGTTTTTATGAAGATAAAGGGCTGATTACGCCACCTGAAAGAGGGGAGAATAGCTACCGCTATTACCAAGAACGGCATTTAAACGAATTGATATTGCTAAAACAAGCGAAGGATGTTGGCTTTACCTTGGATGAATGCGGTGAACTGCTTGGGCTGTTTCGTAATCCAACCAGACACAGTGCTGATGTGAAAAGCACGACCATTGCTAAGATAAATGAAATAGAGCAGACAATTTTTAAACTGTCTGCAATCCGCGATACATTACAGGAGCTGGTGGATGTGTGCCCAGGGGATGATGGCGCTAACTGCCCAATTATTGACCACCTGGCACGTGGCTGTTGCCATCACCAGAAGGTTTAACTTGCAATGTAATGCCATCAACGGCGATGACCACTACTTCAGTATTAGCAAGAAGTGGGACATCGCTGAAAACCCGCCAGCTGCCATCAGCAAGGCGAACACGGCTAAAGCCTTCTTCGGTATCCGTTAACAAACGCGCTTTAACCCCCACAAGCTGGTGGCTGATTTGATTGACATCGTCAGCTTTGCTTTTTTTACGGCCGCTTAACCATTTGCGCCATAACACGGCAGAAACAAGGGTAAAGACGGCAAATAAAATCCCTTGCCACTCCCAATTTAGGAAGGGTAAAGCCCAAGTCAATAAACCGACGGCGACAGCGGCAATCCCCGACCAAAGCAAATAGCCACCCGTGCCGAGTAACTCAGCAATCAGCAATAGCCCACCGAGGCACAGCCAAAACCATGCGGGTTGAGCGCTGATAAGCTCTATCATTCTTTCGCCTTTTGTGTTGTTTTTTTGCTTTCGCTAATGAGTTCGGTAATACCGCCGATCGCGCCCATTAAATTGCTGGCTTCTAATGGCATCATAATCACTTTGCTATTTTGTGCCGAGCCAATACTGGTTAACGCATCTGTGTATTTCTGTGCCACGAAGTAGTTAATGGCTTGCATATCCCCAGCGGCAATTGCTTCAGATACCATTTGGGTTGCTCTCGCTTCAGCTTCTGCAGCCCTTTCACGCGCTTCAGCTTGTAAGAAAGCAGATTGTCTTTCCCCTTCGGCTTTTAAAATTTGTGATTGTTTTTCACCTTCCGCTTTAAGGATTGCCGCTTGACGAATACCTTCCGCTTCTAAAATATCGGCACGTTTTGTTCGTTCCGCTTTCATCTGCGCATTCATCGCGCTGATAAGTTCTTTTGGCGGTTTCACATCACGAATTTCAATACGGGTGATTTTCACACCCCATGGGTTAGTTGCTTCATCCACCACATGCAATAAGCGGGAGTTGATCGAATCTCGTTGAGACAGCATTTCATCAAGTTCCATAGACCCTAACACGGTACGAATATTGGTCATTGTCAGATTAAGCACGGACAGTTCTAAATTACTGACTTCATAAGCAGCACGAACAGGGTCAACCACTTGAATAAAGCACACGGCATCAATAGTGACGTTGGCGTTATCCCGTGAAATAACTTCTTGTGATGGGATATCAAGGACTTGTTCCATCATATTGATACGACGGCCGATTTTGTCCATAAATGGCACAATGATATGCAGCCCAGGTTGTAATGTACGGGTGTAACGCCCAAAACGTTCAACTGTCCATTGAAAACCCTGCGGTACTGTTTTAACGCAGGTGAAAACAATAACGATGGCTACAAAAATAATAATCGGAATGGCACCAAAGGCGAACAAGTCCATATCTAACCCTTAATTAATAAAGTAATGAATACATTTGGCGGCGATATTTACTCGCAATCGCATCGCCAGTACCCATGGCGGACATAATATCCATCATGGTTTTTTTCACAGCACCGTCACCCGCACCTAAATCTTTACGTAAGAAGCTAAATAACATTTCAAGGGCTTCTTCATTACGGTTCACTTCATGTAATTTTAGTGCTAATTGAACGGCTAACGTGGTATTTTGCGGATCTTGATTAAATTCGTCCTGTAATTGTTGAATTTCAGGGGTATCCGCTGCTTGTTTTAACAACTCAATTTGTGCAATCAGCCCTTGATAACGACTGTCTTTGTCTTGTAATGGCACCACATCTAAGGTGGTTTGTGCATCATCGACGAGTTTTAGGTTAATTTGCGTTTCTGCCAATAACAGCGTGATATCGCTATTTTTCGGGTTTAGTTGATGAGCTTCTTTCAGCAGAGGCAACGCTTCTTGTGTTTTACCTTCCGCTATTAATTCAGCCGCTTGTGCCGCTTTCAACTCTTCAGGACTTGGTAGAACACGAGATAAAATCTCTAACACGACCTCTTCCGGTTGCGGCCCTTCAAAGCCATCAACGGGTCGGCCATTTTGCAGGACATATACCGTTGGGATGGCTTTTAAGCCAAACTGGCTGGCAATCATTTGTTCTTCGTCACAGTTAACTTTAGCTAAGATATATAAACCTGCGTAGTCGTTGGCAATTTTTTCCAACATTGAGCCAAACTCTTGGCAATGAGGGCTACGAGGTGACCAAAAGTAAAACATGACGGGTAAGTTCATTGATTGTTCAATGACTTGATGAAGATTAGTTTCGTTAATATCAATAATTTGTGCGTTATTCGCAAACATAGGGTATCTCTTTTGAATGAGTTAGCATTAATAGTAGAGTGGGGCTTAATTTGCTTTTTTCAAGCCTTTTTTCCCTGATTTGCCAGTATTCTATCCATCAGTTTGTCAGGTAAAACACGTTTAAGCACTCGGACTGCCACTGTTAAAAGCGTGACAGAATAACGCACGCGTGGGCGTGGGCTTTCTAACGCATGGATAAGCTTTTCCACCACATGCTCTGGGGTTAAGGTAAAGCGCGAGGCGATCCCTGGGTTTTTAATAGGTTTATCTTTTTGAGTTTGTTCAACATTTTGAGTGAATGCCGTGTGAATTGGCCCTGGCTCAATCAAACTCACGAAAACACCACTGCCTTTTAGCTCTAACCGTAAGGCATCTGACCAACCTTCCAAGGCATATTTGCTCGCTGCATAAGCACCACGACCTGGGGTAGAGATAATGCCCATCACCGAACTGGTTTGCACAATGCGCCCTTCATGGTGTGCTAGCATGGCGGGTAGCAGTTGGAAGGTCAATTGGTGCACGCCGAAAAAGTTTGTGGAAAACTGGGCTTCGAGTTGTTCCCGACTAACACTGTTCAATGGCCCATAAACCCCAAAACCCGCATTGTTGAATAATCCGAAAAGTCGGTGATTACAGAGTGTTAACACCTCTTTTGCCGCTGTATCTATGCTATTCTTATCATCAAGGTCGAGAGCAACTGTATCAAAGCCAAGGTCTCTTAAGCGGAAGATATCGCTCTCTTTGCGACAGGCGACAATCACATGGTAGCCCCGTTGGCGCAGAGTTTGGGCAGCACAAAAGCCTATACCGCTTGATGCTCCAGTGATCAGAACCGATTTTCCGTTTCGTGCGGATGTTTGCATAACTTTACCTTCATTTCATGCAACTGAATTTATTTCGCGTATAAAGAGCCCTTTATCGCGTTTGTTTACCGCCTATTTTACTTGTTTGAGGGTAAAATATGTGCGGAAAGTTGTTTTTCCATAAAGTCAGCAATGGATGACTGTGCTTCAACCGTCGGGTGAATCCCATCTTGTTGTATCCACTCAGGCTTAGTGATAACGGTTTCCATGTAAAAAGGCAGTAACGGAATTTGATTGCTATCCGCCAGTTTCGGGTACACTTTTTCAAAGCTTGTTGTATAACGTTTTCCATAATTTGGTGGAATACGAATTTGCATTAAGAGCGGTTTTGCACCCGATTGCACGATTTGGTCGATTATTTGCTGTAAATTAGTTTCCAGTTGTTCGACAGGTAAGCCTTGCAGACCATCGTTAGCACCTAACTCGATCAGCACCCAGCTCGGTTTATTTTGTTCCAATAAGGTAGAAAGGCGTTCCAGCCCTTGTGCTGATGTATTGCCACTAATGCTGCCATTGACCACCTCAATAGGCGGAGACAGTTTCTGCCAGCGGTTGGCAAGCAAAGAGGCCCACGCCTGCTCAGCGGGTAAACGGTAGCCTGCACTTAGGCTATCACCTAAGATCAATAGCTTAGTTGACGCAAGGGCGTGTCCACTTGCAGTCAGTAACAGGAGAAAAACCAATATATGTCGGCGAATAATATTCTTGAAGTTCATCATCTCATTAAACGTGTTGGTCAAGGTGAACATGAACTGACTATATTGCAAGGTGTTGAGCTAATTGTCGAGTCTGGTCAAACAATTGCTTTAATTGGCGAGTCAGGATCGGGGAAATCAACTCTGCTTGGGATCATTGCGGGCTTAGATGACGGCACGTGTGGCTCGGTCAATTTATTGGGGCAAGACCTGACCCGCATGGATGAAGAGGAACGAGCTCGTTTGCGCGCGCAAAGCGTGGGGTTTGTGTTCCAATCGTTTATGTTAATCCCTACATTAAATGCGATTGAAAACGTGCAGCTACCTTCCTTGTTGCGTGGAGAGCCAGAGTCATCTAGCCACCAACATGCCGCTGAATTACTGACTGATTTAGGCTTAAAAGATCGCATGAAGCATATGCCGCCACAACTTTCTGGTGGCGAACAACAGCGTGTGGCACTGGCACGCGCATTTAACGGTCGTCCACAAATTTTATTTGCCGATGAGCCGACAGGTAACCTTGATAGACAGACTGGGGATAAAATCGCGGACTTGCTGTTTGCCATGAACAAAGAATATGGTACTACGCTGATTTTAGTTACACACGATAACGAACTCGCTGCACGTTGTCAGCGTCGCTTACGCTTGGTTGATGGACAACTGAGGGAAGAAGCATGATTTGGCGTTGGTTTTGGCGTGAATGGAAAACGCCGTCATTATTGATTGTCTGGTTAGCACTCACTCTCGCCGTTGCCTGTGTTTTAGCGTTAGGGCGCATTAGTGATCGTATCGAAAACAGCATGAGCTACCAAAGCCGTGAGCTACTTGCAGGGGATCTGGTTCTGCGTTCCTCACACCCGAGCGAGCCCGCTTGGTTGCAAGAGGCACAAAAAGATGGGTTAAAACTGAGCCAGCAGATATCATTTTCGACGATGGCCTATGCAACGGAAGATGAAGATGCCCGCCCACAGCTGGTGTTAGTCAAAGCCGCCGACAAGGCTTATCCGCTGTATGGCGAGTTAGTTACAGAACCTGAAGGGTTAGTACCAAACCAAGGGGAGGTGTTAGTGGCACCTCGCTTATTAGAGTTATTGAACCTGAATATTGGCGATAATATTGATATCGGCGATGCGACGTTAAAGGTTTCGGGGAAATTACTCCAAGAGCCCGATAGTGGCTTCAATCCATTCCAAATTGCCCCTCGAGTATTAATTGCGATTGAAGATGCACCGTTAACGGGGGCGATTCAGTTAGGTAGCCGTTTAACCTATCGCGATATGTTCGCGGGTGATAGCCAAGTTATTGATGCATTTAAGCAAAAGTTTGATAAAGAACTGCGCAATGACCAGCGATGGTATACCTTAAGTGAAGACAATGGCGCGGTGGGGAAAACTTTCCAACGTGCTCAGCAATTTTTGTTGTTATCCGTATTATTAACCTTATTACTGGCGATTGCAGCTGTTGTGGTTTCTATGACCCACTATTGCCGTAGCCGCCACCAGCTTATTGCGGTTCTAAAAACACTTGGGGCTGGGCGCAGTGCGCTGCGTAAATGGATCATTGGCCAGTGGTTGGTCATTTTAGTGGCAGCGGCGTTATTAGGTTCGTTATTAGGGCTAGCCTTTGAAGGCATTTTGATGCAAATTCTAGGCGCAATGCTGCCAAAAGAATTGCCTCCTGCTAGCCTAATGCCGTGGGTCTGGGCGATAGGGACATTGTTTATCATTGCCATTATTGTAGGCAGCCGTCCTTATTACCAATTGATGGCGACCCAACCTTCTCGGGTGTTACGTGAAGATGCAAAATCCCCAGTATGGCCGCTGCATTATTATCTCCCTGTGGTTATATTAATTGTCGTGGGCGGGTTATTTATTTTTGCGGGAGTAAACCCCCTGTTATGGTCGATTCTTGCAGGGATTGTTGTCGTGGCGATTCTATTGGCTTTAATTGGTTGGGGTGGGCTTTGGGGGCTGCGCCATATTAAATTTCGCCAGCTGAGTTTACGCCTTTCGGTCAGCCGCTTGTTGCGCCAACCGTTGCAAACTATCACCCAAATGAGCGCCTTTTCGCTCTCGTTTATGTTACTGGCATTATTAATTTTAGTTCGGGGTGATTTACTTGACCGCTGGCAGCAGCAATTGCCAGCAGATAGCCCGAACTATTTCTTGATTAACATGAACCAATCACAGCTTAAACCTGTGACTGAGTTACTGGCACAGTATCAAGTGAAGCCAACGGAATTCAATCCTGTGGTTTTAGCGCGTTTAACCGATATTAATGACCAGTCAGCGATTGAATGGGCCGATAAACGTGACCCAAATAATAATACGGTACGGCGTGAATTAAGCTTAACGTGGCAATCTCAATTGGCCCCTGCGAATATCGTGAATGAAGGCACGTGGCCGCCGAAAGCGGGGGAGGTTTCCATTGAACAAACCGTGGTGAAAGAGCTAGGGTTAAAACTGGGGGATAAACTGACATTTAACGCAGGAGCTCAAGTTTTTACGGCGACGGTAAGCAGCATCCGCACTGTGGATTGGGAAAGTTTACGACCGAATTTTTATTTTATTTTTTCGGAAGAAAGCTTGTCGAAAATGCCAGCAACATGGCTGAGTAGTTTCCATTATGAGGGGGACGGCCAGTTATTGACGCAACTTAGCCGCCATTACCCAACCATAAATGTGCTGGATACAGGGGCGATCATTACACAGATTCAGCAAATCCTTCAGCAAGTCAGCCAAGCTCTTGAAGTGATGGTCGTCTTAGTGATTTTCTGTGGCTTGCTGTTATTGTTGGCACAGATTCAAGTGGGAATGAGCCAACGTGAGCGCGAACTGGTGGTCTATCGCACCTTAGGTGCGAGCAGAAAGCTGATGCGCAGAACATTATGGAGCGAGTTTGCATTACTTGGCTTAATGGCAGGCCTTGCTGCGGCCTTTGGTGCTGAAATTGCCTTGTGGTTATTGCAAAGTAAAGTGTTTGATTTTCCATGGCAACCTGAATGGCGTATGTGGCTATTATTACCACTGTGCGCAGCTATTTTGTTGTCGATTTGTGGGGGATGGCTAGGTCTTCGCTTATTAGGAACAGGCAGCCAGCACCGTCGATTACCCAATGGATGATTAATTTATAGGGAATAATTGGGCGTGAAATTATTTACGCCCAATTAAAATAACTGTCTTGAATCCTTCACAAAATCGTCATTTGCTCAAGTTATGATTCCGCCGTCGATTATTGATAGCCTTAAAATGGAAACATAACCATGCAGCATAAAAATTCAATTACACACCCAATTAAACAGACGTTGGGTTCATTTTCTTTACTGGCAAGTTTGATTTCATTTAGCTTCTCTGGGTTTGCTCAACAAGAAGTGCCTGCCACATTAATGGGGCATTCCATTCTTTCCGTTGATTCCACCGTTTCCGCGCCACAAAATGCGCCTGCAGACCTTCAAGTGAGCGGAAAATTCACCACTGGCACACGCGTTGACACTCTCGGCAAAGTCGAAGGAAAATCCGCTGATCGTCCAACGGGGAAACACATTCCAATCAAAGGGCAGCCATTGCAAGGCCATTCAGGAATTAAACGGATGGGGGATGGCACCTATTGGGTGTTAACGGATAATGGGTTTGGTAATAAAGTGAATTCACCAGACTCTATGCTGTATGTGACGCAATACGATATTGATTTTAAATCAGGCAAAACAACACCACTCAAAACGGTTTTTTTCCATGACCCCGACAGAATCATTCCTTTTCACATTATTAATGAGAGCACAAAGGAACGTTACTTAACGGGCAGCGACTTCGACCCAGAAAGTTTTCAGTTTGCTAATGGTGCATTATGGGTAGGGGATGAATTTGGCCCATATCTGATAAAAATGGATTTGGATGGCAAAGTGTTAGCCTTGTTTGAAACGCAGGTCGATGGCAAAAAAGTGGTTTCTCCAGACCATTATCAAGTCACCACACCAGGAAAACCAACAGATAAAGTCACCTTCCAAGTGAATCGCTCAAAAGGGTTTGAAGGTATGGCTTCCTCACCAGACGGTTCAAAACTGTACCCAATGCTTGAAGGGGCAATTTGGGTTGATGAAAAACAAGATTATGAAAATGTGGATGGTAAACGCGCTGCACGCATTCTTGAGTTCGATGTAAAAAAACAAGATTGGACAGGCAGAAGCTGGTTGTATGTGTTCGAAGATAACCAAAATGCTATCGGCGATTTTAATTTAATCGATGGCACTCATGGCCTAATCATCGAGCGTGATAATGGCGAGGGGACATCGGATAAAGCCTGTGCTGCAGGCAGTACGAACACGGAAAATTGCTTTAGTAATTTAGCGAAATTTAAGCGTGTATACCGTATTGAGTTTTCAGATAAAAACGTCGGTGAAGCGGTTGATAAGCAGGCGTACATTGATTTAATGAATATTAAAGACCCAAATAGTCAAGCAAGAAAACCCTTAAATGATGGGGTATTTACCTTTCCATTCTTTACGATTGAGAATGTGGATGTGGTCGACGGTGAACATATCATTGTCGGGAATGACAATAACTACCCATTCTCATCCAGCCGTGAGCCAAATCAAGCCGATGATAATGAATTTATTCTGTTGAAAGTCCCTGAATTGTTAAAGCCTTGATTGAATTTGTACCACCTCATTCCAGTTTGTCGTGGCACAATGTGAAACGCATGTTTTGATCCAATATCTGGTCTTAAGCTTATTTTTCCCTTGGTTTCAATCTTTCCCGAGCCTGTGCTCGGGATTTTTTATTTGGTATGGAGTGCGGGCGGTTTCATCATTAATGTTAAGCCGAGGATAACCACCACAGGGGCGGCAATGACTAAAAATGCAGGGGTGAAGCTACCTGTGTAGTCCTTGATCCCACCGGCGATAAATGGCGCTAAACAGGCGATAGTTGAAATCAAGTTAACCACAGAAAATAGCTCCAAATAGGGGCCACGACCAAAGTAGTTTGATAACAAAACACTTGATGCCAAGAACGTCATGCCGTAACCAATTCCTACGCACAAAACAAATAAAATTAACCAGAACCAAGAGCTTGCGATACTGAGGAAGATAACACCAAGCACCATGATAATTAAGCTGCCAATCAGCAGTTTTTTTGGCTCCAACCATTCTCCAGCTGCGCCGCCAATAAATCGTGAAAATGCATTAACAAAAGCCATTGTACTGAGTAATGAAACTGCAACGGTCATACCAAAGCCACGTTCTTCAATATGGGCGACAGCAAAACTATTCACTGTGATCCCGCACCATAAAAAGGAGGTGTAAGTCGCAGCGATTAAATAAAATTGCCATGTGCGCAGTGCACGTCCAACTGTCCACACTTCAGCTGTACGATAAATGGGTTTACTTGCATCACTGACTTGTTTTTGCATCACTTTCTTGGCATGTTCTTGCTCTTGTTTGCCTTCACGTAACATAAAGATAGTAATTAACGTGATGATGCTGAGGTAAATAGCGCATAGAACCCAGTGCATGCGCCATGAGCCCAATTGGTTTGAAGCATAGAAATAAATCCATGGCCCTGCAACTCCGCCGAGCCCACCAATGGTGAAATACAAGCCAAAAGCGAGGGACTGTTTTTCAAATAATCGGGAAAGCACGTAAGTGCCAGGCACCGTGGCTAATAAGGTAAAACCGATACCAATCAAGGCTGTACCTAAGAAATATGTACTGATGGTGTTGGTGGAATACAGGCTATAAAACCCAGCGACAAAGACTAAGGTACCCAGCAATAATGTGGCTCGCACGCCAACTTTACGGATCAGCAAAGAGGGTAAGAAACTGGCAAGCCCACAGGTCAAGCCCAATAAGGTAAAGCCAAAACCCGCTTCACTCCAGCTCCATTTTAGCTCGCTGATCATTTCTGGCAATACAACGCCTAAAGAGGTGAAAGTCGTGGCTGTGGCTAAAAAATAAACTAACCCTAATAGAATTAAAATACACCACTGATAAAACGGACTAAAAGGCTGCGAGGACATAGTAACTCCAGTCATGCCGCACACCTTTAGTCAGGAGAATTATCATCTGGATGACGGCGAAAATAGCAAAATGCCCGAAAACAAGTTCGGGCATCGATTAAGGCTATTTTCCCTATTTATTGGTGAGAGTACCAGTCTAATTTTTCATTTGCCCACTCAATGCCACTTTTATACTCATTTGGTAAGAGTGGGATAAGTGCACTGAGCGTTTCGGTTAGCTGATTACAGTCACTGTGGGAGAGGTTTAAATGGCCAACTTTACGGGCTGGACGCACCTCTTTTTCATACCAATGCAAGTGAACTAGTGGCAAATTGAGCCAATCGATATTCACATCAGTGCCGATTAAGTTCACCATTACCGCAGGGCTGTATACTTCAGGGGATGGCATTGGTAGATTCAATATGGCACGCAAATGTAACTCAAATTGGCTGATTGATGCACCGTTTTGGGTCCAATGTCCGCTGTTATGTACGCGAGGGGCAATTTCGTTGATCAGCAGTTTATCGCCCACAACAAAGCATTCCATCGCCATCACACCAATATAGCCGAGCTCATCCATTACAGCGCTTAACATCGCTTGCGCTTGATTTTGCTGAGGATTGGTGGATTTCGGAAAAGCGACACTGGTGCGCAGGATACCTTCTTGGTGTAGATTGTGGGTGATAGGGTAAAAAACCGACTCCCCAGCAGCATTACGAGCACCAATCACCGAGACTTCAGCATCAAAAGGGATGCCTTGCTCTACAATGCACTCACCGTAAACTTCAGCGGGTAAACTGAGTTCGTCACCTGGGCGTACACGCCATTGGCCGCGCCCGTCATAGCCGCCTGTTCGGCGTTTGACTATCAGAAAATCACCCAGTGAGGCAAACAATTCAGGCCATTGCTCTGGGGATTCGAGCAGTACCCAAGGGGCGGTTGACAAATGTAAGCTATCAAACAGGCTTTTTTGTGGGAAGCGGTCAGCTAAACGCGGGAAAATATCGCGGTTAATAAAGGCATTGTGCCTAGCTAACTCTTTAGTCAAAGGCGTTTCAGGCCAACGCTCGATTTCAGCGGTGATCACGCTTTGTTGATAAGGAACTGCTTCAGGCTCTGCATCCAATCCGACAGGGAAAACGGCGATACCTAATGGTTCGCCAGCTTGGCGCAGCATGCGACCCAGTTGACCGTTGCCCAGTACGCAAACGGGTTTCATTACGCATCCCTCGGGTCTGGGTTATTGAGTACGTCGTTAGTTTGTATTTCACGCCAAGTGGATAAGCGATTAAAAACAGCGGTATCTGCAATGGCTAATACTTGAGCCGCTAACAGCGCGGCATTTGCTGCACCAGCTTTGCCAATGGCAAGCGTACCCACTGGGATGCCTTTTGGCATCTGAACGATGGAATATAAGCTATCAACACCACTGAGTGCCGCGCTTTGTACAGGAACACCAAAAACAGGCACTAAGGTTTTGGCCGCTATCATACCTGGTAGGTGGGCTGCACCACCTGCACCTGCAATGATCACATCAAAACCATTTTCTTTGGCGGTTTCGGCAAACGAAAACAGTTTATCGGGTGTACGGTGTGCAGAAACAATTTCGACGTGAAAAGGAATTTGGAGTTCGGTTAATACATCAGCAGCGTGCTGCATGGTCGTCCAATCACTTTTCGAACCCATAACAATGGCGATTTTTGCCGCAGATTGAGCAGAAGCTTGGGCAGTCATTTGGTGCTTTCCTGTATTGAAAAAAACGTCACCCGAAGGTGGAGAATTGAATTGAGTCGATCATATCATGACAAAGCAGCAAGGAAAACGTTTGCGTGATTAATAAGTAAGCAAACAGTCGCGTTTACGAGCAAGAACTTTCATGGGTATTATTCAAAGGGAAAGAAAATCAGTTCAATACCGTGTTCATTAATCACAAAGGCTGAGCCTTCATGATGCCATGCACCTAATACACCTCGGAAATGTAGTCTGTCATCAATATTGATTTCATGAATGGCTGGGCGGTGGGTATGGCCATGAATCATCCACTGCGCTTGGTGTCTTTGTAGCGCATTAACAACCGCTTGTGGATTAACATCCATGATAGACTCGGTTTTCATGCTACTGGCGTACTGGCTATTTTTACGCATTTTCTGTGCTATTCGGCGGCGAATAAACAGAGGGAGCGTGAGAAAAATACGTTGTATCCAAGGAGTGTGAACTTTTTTACGGTAGTTTTGATAAGCCATATCATCAGTGCATAAGGTATCACCGTGTAGAATTAAAATGCGCTTATCATAAATATCGAGAACAGTTTCTTGGGGTAAAATCGTCATTCCACACTGCTTGGCATAGCGTTTACCAATTAAAAAATCACGGTTGCCATGTATAAAGTAACAAGGAATACCTTTGGCTGTGAGTTGTTTTAGCTCGTTCGCAACGCGCTGATGAAGCGGGTTATCATCATCATCGCCCACCCAATAATTGAAAAAATCACCGAGGATATACAGGCTATCGGCGTGGATGGCTCGTTGTTGAATAAAATTGATAAAACCGGCGGTGATCGCCGGTTCATCTTCACTCAAATGCAGATCTGCAATGATGTAAGTAGACATAGAGACAGGATTACTCGCTGACAGTCACTTTTTCGATCACCACATCTTCACGAGGAACGTCTTGGTGGAAACCGCTACGGCCAGTTGAAACGCCTTTGATTTTATCAACCACGTCCATACCTTCAACAACTTCAGCAAATACGCAGTAACCCCAACCATCTGGGCGCTCTGAACGGAAGTTTAAGAAGTCATTATCAACGACGTTGATAAAGAATTGTGCAGTGGCAGAGTGTGGGTCGTTAGTACGAGCCATTGCTAGTGTGCCACGGGTATTTTTTACACCGTTGTTTGCTTCGTTTTTAATAGGCGCTTTCGTGTTTTTTTGTTCCATGCCTGGCTCAAAACCACCGCCTTGGATCATGAAGCCGTTAATAACACGGTGGAAAATGGTATTATTGTAGAAACCTTCACGGCAGTAAGTTAAAAAGTTTTCGACTGTGACTGGCGCTTTATCGTCAAATGTTTTGATAACAATGTCGCCGTGATTGGTATGAAATGTAACCATAATAGCTATCCTGAATAATTGTTTTTTGTGCGCTATCTTGCGAAAGCGTTGAGATCTGCACGTTTATATCACAGATAAAACCTGACTTGAAGCGACAGTGCGTTTTGCAGGTGGTTTATAGCATAATAGGTGTGTATTAAATGCCTGTTGAATTCAACAATAAAAGGCAGGGTAAACCCTTGCATTCTTAAGGTGATCGGGGTTCAATAACATGGTATTTTACCGATAGAAATCGATAATCATTTTTCACTTACATGGAAAAGTCCAGATGCTACAAATTTTTAATACACTAAGTCGTCAAAAAGAAGAGTTTAAGCCCATCCACGCAGGAAAGATTGGGATGTATGTGTGTGGCATCACTATCTACGACTTGTGTCATATCGGCCATGGCCGGACATTTGTGGCATTTGATGCAATTAGCCGCTATTTGCGCTATTTGGGCTATGATTTGAATTATGTCCGTAACGTCACGGATATTGATGACAAAATTATTAAACGTGCCGCGGAAAATAAGGAAAGTGTTGAAGAACTCACCACTCGCATGTTAGCGGAAATGCACAAAGATTTCGATGCGTTGAATATTCTTCGCCCTGATAGCGAGCCACGTGCAACGCGGCATATTAGCGAAATTATTGAGCTGACTGAAAGCTTAATTGAACGTGGTCATGCTTACGTGGCAGATAACGGCGATGTGATGTTCGAAGTGAAAACTGACCCAAATTACGGCTTGCTATCTCGCCAAGATTTAGAACAACTTCAAGCGGGTGCGCGTGTTGAAGTGGCGGATGTTAAACGCAATCCAATGGACTTCGTGCTTTGGAAAATGTCCAAAGAAGGTGAGCCAAGCTGGGAGTCACCTTGGGGTTTAGGTCGTCCAGGCTGGCACATTGAATGTTCGGCGATGAACAGCAAAACATTGGGTAATCATTTTGATATTCACGGCGGCGGCTCAGATTTAATGTTCCCGCATCATGAAAATGAGATTGCTCAATCCACTTGTGCGCATGATGGCCCGTATGTGAACTATTGGATGCACTCAGGCATGGTCATGGTAGACAGAGAGAAAATGTCGAAGTCTCTCAATAACTTCTTCACCATTCGTGATGTGCTTGAGTATTACGATGCCGAAACCGTGCGTTATTTCCTGCTTTCAGGCCATTATCGTAGCCAACTGAATTATACGGAAGAAAACCTGAAGCAAGCGCGCACCGCGTTAGAGCGTATGTACACTGCATTACGTGGCACAGAAAAATCTGCAAAACCAGCGGGCGGAGAAGCCTTTAAAGCCCGTTTCGTTGAAGCCATGAACGATGATTTTAATACACCAGAAGCCTATTCTGTGCTATTTGACATGGTACGTGAAATCAATCGTTTGAAAGCGGAAGATATGGCCGCTGCTAATGGGATGGCTGCAGAACTGCGTGAACTAGCAGGCGTGCTCGGTTTACTAGAACAAGATCCAGAAAACTTCCTAAAAGGCGGCGCTCAAGGTGAAGATGATGCGGAAGTCGCAAAAATCGAAGCGTTAATTCAACAGCGATTAGATGCACGTCAAAATAAAGATTGGGCACAAGCCGATGCTGCACGTGATGAGCTGACAGCGATGGGGATTGTGCTGGAGGATTCATCTGCGGGGACAACGTGGCGCCGTAAATAAACACCTACGCGTCATATTTCGCGCTGTGGCGGTGTTGCCATCACTTGGCTACTTGGGTCACATACTAGTGTATGCTCCCCAAGCTATCCGCGTTCGGCGCCTAGCCACAACACGAACTATTTAGCGTATTGAGCGCGTTAAAAAGTTAGAGTTTGATAAAATTAAACGGCTAGGTATTGATTGATACAATATCTGGCCGTTTTTCTATTTAGTGGCTAAATTTGCAAGAAATAATTATTTTTTTCATCAAATAATAAGTTCAATTAATGAACAACAGCAGCCATCAAAGTACGCACAATACGGTGGCACTATTATTTGAAATAAGGGGAATAATTATGCCATCACCAATCAGCACCTCAGTTAGAAGTTTATGGTCTCCAACATCGATTAAAAAAAGTGTTATCAACTTTTTACAAAAACTAGTAGGGATTAAAAGGCAACCAGCGAATATCCCCACTGCAACTTGGTATATTTCAAGTAAGATACCCTCTGAGAGTACTATAGCGTCTAGTAATACAAGCCAAGTTCCGATAAAAAACGATCAAAAGGTCGTTGTCGCAGAGATTGAATCAAGCAAGCCCAAAGCGCCACCCGTTGAACAATTTCTCAATGAAATTAGACAAAATAAACCCCAAGTGGTTATTGTTTGGTCATCAGCGCAGCAGCAAGAAAAACAAGGAAAAACACTATTTTCTGAGGGGGTTAAAGAGCAACAGTTTGGTGATTTGAAAACACGTTCATTTAAAACTGCAGTGACGAAGTGTATTGGGAACTTGAATCTGGATTGTTATAACCTAACAATTACCCATAATAATCAACAATACTCAGTACCAGTCATGTATGTAACGAATTGGTCTGAAGAAATTAAATTGCAGCCAAATGAAAAAGCAGGGCTGACTAATCGTATGTTTGAATTAATGGATCTGCGGAGTACCTTGAGTTCATACTCAAATAGAAACAATTACCAAAATCAGTCAGATAAAGTGGCTGGTGGTATCTCACAGTTTGCTTTTGGGGAAAGGGTGCCGAAGGATTTATTTGATAGTATTCGAGTTGATAATAAACTAGGTCAATCAAGGGGATAAGCTTGATTGAAAGATGGGTAAATAGGCTAGCCTATTTACCCAAAATCTTACTCAGCGATTTTGACTTTTTCGTCGCCCATGGAGACAACTTTACCCGCCAAAATTTTACAGCGTTTACGGGTTTCTACCACACCGTCAACCTGTACTAAACCTTCAGCGATCATGGCTTTAGCCATTGCGCCGCTTTCTGCCCAGCCTTGAATTTTTAGCAAATCACACAGTTCAACGTGTGGGTGCCCTTCAAGATTGAAAATTTCCATTAATTACTCCAAAATACATTAAATATCGTGATACTCTTCACACGCTTGCAGCGTGTTTTGAATCAGTGTTGCGACAGTCATTGGGCCTACACCACCTGGAACAGGGGTGATCCACGCAGCGCGTTTTGATGCTTCATCAAAGTCCACATCGCCTGTCACTTTGCCATTTTCTAAGCGGTTAATACCCACATCAACGACAATTGCACCAGGTTTAATCCATTCTCCAGGAATAAAATTAGGTTTACCGACAGCGACAACCAGCAAGTCCGCATTGCGTACATGCTGTTCTAAGTCTTTAGTAAATCGATGGGTAACAGTTGTTGTACAGCCCGCTAATAATAATTCAAGGCTCATTGGGCGTCCGACAATATTTGATGCACCAATAATGACGGCATTGAGGCCATAAGTATTGATGTCATAGCGTTCAAGCAGTGTGACAATCCCACGTGGTGTACAAGGGCGCAAACGAGGCGCACGTTGGCACAACCGGCCTACATTATAAGGGTGGAAGCCATCAACGTCTTTATCTGGATGAATACGTTCAATCACTTTAACATTATCAATACCAGCAGGTAAGGGTAACTGGACTAAAATGCCATCAATTTCAACATCTTGATTTAAATCGTCAATCAGTTTCAGAAGTTCAGCTTCTGTGGTGGTGTCGGGTAAATCATAAGAGCGTGAAATAAAGCCTACTTCTTCACAAGCACGGCGTTTACTGCCGACGTAAATTTGGGAAGCAGGGTTCGCACCAACTAAAATGACGGCGAGACCTGGAGCACGTTTTCCTTGTTCTAAACGTAACTGTACTTTTTGGGCAACTTCCTGCCTAATTGTCTGCGCAATCGTTTTCCCATCAATAATTTTTGCTAACATCTGTAACTTAATCCATATATGAGACACGGTGATGGCTCTATTTTGTCAGAAGTTAACGTCATTGTCAGTTCAAACTGTTACATAAAATGAGCATATAGCTATTTTAGTAGCGAAAAGCCATTGACTCAGCGCTCAGCAACCGTATAATTCAACGCCATCAGCCAGATAGGCTGCCTGCATTAACAATGCGCCCTTAGCTCAGTTGGATAGAGCAACGGCCTTCTAAGCCGTAGGTCACAGGTTCGAATCCTGTAGGGCGTACCATTAATTTTCAACCACTTACCATCATTTAAAACTCTCCACTTTTGCTAACTGGGACATATTTGGGACGCAAGTGCCAAAAATAGTGTCTATTTGCTTAGCGTGTTCAATTAAATGATTAGGTGCTAAGTGAGCATATCTTCTCACCATATCAACTGATTCCCAGCCGCCCATTTCTTGCAGAACTGAAAGTAGGACGCCAGACTGAATTAGCCAACTCGCCCATGTGTGCCGCAAATGACGTAAAAATCAATACTATCGTGAGTGAGAGAAAGCCCTCAATAGTGGGGACTACTTCTTAATCCCTAATTTTTCCTTAACGACTTCCATCTCTCGTTCAAGTTGGAATATGAGCTCAGCCACATCGCAAATCGTTAAAACTTCAACATGAGAATGACGCAATATCCAATATTCGATAGCTGTGACCATTTTTTTGATTTGCTGACCGATTATTACATTCAGCTAAATCTTGAATTTTATCTTTTAAATCAGTCAGTAATCTGAGGTTAATCTGCGGATGATTATATTTTCTTTCCATGCCACCTATCCTCAAAAACTCTCATTCTAGATAGGTGTTTTTTAGGTATCAATGCGTACTAAGTAGGTATTACTGTGTATACCCACAGTCTATTAATGGGTAAGAGAGTTAAGTTAGATTTATTTATTAGAGTTGTTATTTTTAGTACATGCACTACTTTTAATCAATTGATGACATTTAATTCCTTTTAAACTCTTAGTATGAGTAATTTCTGGTTACAATTTATGCATGTATTTCATACTCAGATAAATAAAAGGGTTATATGATTAATGCAACTTAAAATGATTAAAAATTATGGTGCAAGGTATGAATAAGATAATACGTTATTTTGTGTGTGTGACTGTACTCGCTATGAGTGCGCTTGCTCCTGTTTCGTATGGAGATAATTTGCGCGTTTCTGTTGGAGCTACAGGTTATCTGGGAGAGGTTTCACCGCCTTTGAGGGTGGTTAATTTTCAAGAGCGAGCAGGAACAAGTAGGATCAATCCAAATTTCCCATTTATTGAATTGATAACATGGAAGAAGGGAGGAAGCCCTAACTGGGAATACACCTATTATCCACCTGAAGGGGCATATGGCGTTACGCTAGTTAATGAATTTGACAAAAATAATAGAATAATCTTGCTGATAAATGGCACATTTAGTGTGAAATATTTGCGGTATAAAGTTACTGGTGACGCAAATTCAGGTTATATGTGGGAAGGCGCTTCCTTTACGCTGAAAAACTCAAAAATGACATCATCAGATAGAATGTATCATGTACCTATTGGTTCTTCGCTTCCAAATCCATTAAATTTTGGACTGGAACCTCAAAGCGGAGTGAGTGGCTATTTAGCTAATAGGATTCAAGATTCTTCAGTTGCTCCTATGCAGTTCACAGGCATTATTATGAGCTATTCTGCGTATGCACCTCAACCACTAAAAAAAGGTCGTTATTTTGCAGATGATAGGTTAATCATGGCGCATCGTGATGGCCCTGGTGATGGTTTTTCAGTTAATCAATCGAATGCTACATTCATTAATGAGTATCAAGATTTAGGTGTATTTGCAGTAGATACATGTAAAGTTGCTCCAATTACAAATACTAAAATTAATTTTGGTTCTCAGCTAGCGGGGACCTATCCAAGCCCGAAAAATTTAGCGAATGCCCTTGCTCAAATTAATGTCAGCTGCCCAAATACAGGTAAATACTTCATGTCTGTTAAGCCAAATAACGCTTTGGTGAGCGGAAATCAAACGGGCATGGTGTTAGAATCGTTAGATGGCCATTCTGGTGATTTGCCCTATATCGCTACATCAGTAGGAACGGCAGCAAAAGGTAATGAAGTTTGTACTACCGACTCGTCGCAGGCCATTAAATATACAGAGAGCAAGCAAGTTTATAGCACGGTAGGGAAAAATTTTATTCAAGGGCTAAACTTTGCTTTATGTGTTAATGGGGAAATAGCACCAGGGGGTTATAGAGGAAGTTTAGATGTCAATTTTCTTATTGAGTAACCACGGCCTATGACATAAAACTAAAACAGTCCTTAGTGGCTGTTTTTGGTTTAAATACCAGATGAAGTGCGAAATTTTATCACCAGTAAACACGACAAATTTCGATGTGCTGCCTGTGGTGAAGGGGGACGATGTGCTCAATTGCAATTGATATTAGATTCGGCGGGTTTGGTGATGCAGTGATACGTAACGACAATATTTTAGAAGTTAAAGGGATATTTAATATATCATCAATTAAGTATATGTACGTTGTTAACTACTAGGTTTAATTTACTGTGACGAGCTATGCCGAAATTGTGATACAAAAAATGAGAGGGGAATGATAGGACGTGGTTGTGACGTTCAAGTTTGAATATGATTGAACGACTTTAAACAACTTTGAATTACTTTATCTTCTTTGTAGCTTTTGAACACTGAGATAGACTGTAATTGACTGATTATAAAGTATTAATTCTACACTCTTCTAAGCCATAGGCCACCATTTCGAAAAGTGAAAATACAATGTTATGTTTTCATGTGATTACAGCTTATTGATAACCAATCCTATTTTGATAAGTCAGATAGTTAACTAGCTGGTGATTGCCCCCTTTTGCAAAACTGCGATCTTAGATGAAGTCGCCTTTGTGTATTCAAGGTCACATTTTGCACATTTATTTGATGAACTCTTGAAAATATAGCCAATAACTTGTGATTGCTTGGTAGTAATTTCAAGGTGATTTTAGATGAGAACGCTAGAATAGGGATATAAGGGTATTTACGATGGGCTAATGAATGATAAGTAAGTCCATGGTAGGTTCTACGGGGGGGGAGTGTTTACTCGGAGATCTTTCATGAAACTCTATAGCGAAGATTTTTTTATCACACCACAGCAGCACATTACGGTTGAACCAAGAGTGCCTCAGCCTATTTTTCCTGAACATACACATGATTTTAGTGAGATTTTTTTGGTAACTCAGGGCATTGGTCTACATATACTTAATGGGCGGCCTTATACATTATGCCCAGGTATGGTGTGTTATATTAAATCCAGCGATTATCACTTATTTGATAATGTCTCTAACCTCAATTTAACTAACGTGTTATATCGTTCAGACTCCAGCTTTACTTATTTAAATAATATCAGTCATTTTTTCCCTGCGGATACTGAAAAAAACATTTCCCATTGGCTATTAAATAAAGAGCATTACAATAGAGCGCAACAGATTATCGTTAAACTCCATGAAAGTGATGCTGACCTTGCGTATACTGAGAGCCTTTTTTTGCAGTTAATTGTTAATCTGCAAGAGGGGCGTTATAACTATGTAGGTGAAGGGAATAATGAACAACGGATTATCCAAATGCTACGCTGGTTGAATGCAAACTTTACGGAAGAAATTGATTGGGAAAGTTTAACGACTCAGTTTTCGGTCTCGTTGCGGACTTTTCATCGCTATATGAAAAATAACTTAGGTATATCGCCACAAAATTACTTAATAAAATTGCGGTTATCAGAAGCTTATTATCAAATCCGTTTTTCGGATAAAACCATTACGGATATTGCGTTGGAAAATGGTTTTAATGATAGTGCGTATTTTTCGACGTGTTTTAAAAGCGAGTATAATTTCACACCTCGTGACTTGCGTCATTGTAGCAATTAACAAAGATCGTCATGATCATCCATATTCTTTTCTGAGGTGGCCATGATACAAAAAATTCTGTCTCTCAACAGCGGTGATTATTTTATTCGGCCTGAAAATACTGTGACGATAGAAAAGCGAGATTCTCAGGAAGATTTTATTATTCATCGTCATGATTTTAATGAGTTTGTTATTGTTTTTTCAGGAAATGGTTTACATCATTGGAATGGTTCTGATTACCCAATTACTTGTGGAGATCTGTTTTATATTAATGCGGAGGATTATCATGGCTATCACTCTGTAAATAATTTAAAGCTAGTTAATATATTATACAAGCCTAATGAGTTTCTCATAAAACAATCTATCGAACAGTATGTACCATTAAGCCATGAGCCGATAATATCTCGGCATTGGAAATTACCGCCTTCAAGTTTATCGACTTTAACGCCAATTATTGAAAAAATGGCATTAGAGTGCCAAAAACCTGATATCCCATCCATTCATCTTTGCGAAGGGTTATTCTTACAACTGGCAATTTATATTTATCGTTTACGGTATCAGCCAGACCAAGTGCCAATAAGCTTATTACATCAACTGGATCAGTTAATAAACCGTTTAAATCTAAGTATCAATACGCCATTTTCATTAGATAAGTTTGCTCAGGAAAATCAGGTGTCTGCTCGTTCATTACAGCGTTTATTCAAGTCGAAAACAGGAATGACGGTAATGGAATATCTGCAACAACTACGTTTATGCCAAGCGGCATTATTATTACGTAGTACTTCATTGTCGATCAGTGAAATCGCTGGGCAATGTGGTTATGAGGATAGTAATTATTTTTCGAGTGTCTTCCATAAAAAAATGAATATGACCGCAAGTGCATATCGACGCTGTTTTTTACAGAAAAATAAATTGAGGTAAGTGCTAGCCAAAGGCTAGCACTGTCTGGGGGGATTAGTCTAAATAAAATACCGTTCTTAACTCATCACTGATAGGGCTGTTGTCAGGATTTGATGGCATAATATCCGACATATATTTCCACCATTTTTGGCATACTTCCGTTTGTGCAACGCTATCCCAGCGTTCTTGTGATTCAATTTCCACATAGGCGAACAATAAATTTCGCTTGTTATCTAAGAAAATAGAATAGTGATGTGCGCCGTGTTCTTTGAGTGTAAGCACTAATTCAGGCCAAATTTCATCGTGTCGGCGCTGGTATTCTTGGTGGGCGTTAGAAGCAACTTGCATCACAAATGCTTTTTTTATCATGATACTGTCCTCTAATAAATCGCTTGATATAATTCAGCGATATCCTCTAATGTTGCGTCACGTGGATTACCCCCAGTACACACATCATCAAAGGCGGCTTGAGCAAGGGAGGGAATATCTTCTGGTTTCATGCCGATTTCACGCAGTTTTTCAGGAATACCAACGTCTTTGTTTAGCGCAAAGACAGCTGCAATGGCGGTATCTCTGGCTTTTTGAAGTGGTAGGGAGTCTATATTTTTTACGCCCATTGCACGGGCGATATCGCGGTATTTTTCCCCTGTATAATTTGCGTTATATGCCATGATATGGGGCAATAAAATGGCATTGGCGACGCCATGAGGTGTATTGTAAAATGCCCCAAGTGGGTGAGCCATACCATGTACCAACCCTAAACCAACGTTAGAGAAGCCCATTCCAGCCATATATTGTGCAAGAGCCATTGTTTCAACGCCGTGCGGGTCGCCCTTAACGGATTGCCGTAACGAATTGCTGATCAACTCTATGGATTTAAGATGCAGAGCATCGGTAAGTGCCCAAGCTCCTTTCGTGATATAGCCTTCAATGGCATGAGTGAGGGCATCAACCCCAGTAGCGGCTTTTAGGCTAGCGGGCATAGATGCCATCATTGAAGGGTCAATAATCGCAACCATAGGGATACAATGGGGGTCAACACACACAAATTTACGGCACAGTTTGTTGTCCGTGATGACATAGTTAATGGTGACTTCTGCTGCGGTTCCAGCGGTAGTTGGGATGGCGATAATTGGAACCGCTGGGTTTTGGGTAGGAGCGACACCTTCTAAGCTCACCACATCTTCATATTGTGGATTATTGATAATAATCCCAATCGCTTTGGCGGTGTCTTGTGGAGAACCACCACCGATAGCGATAAGATAATCTGCATTAGATTGTTTGAAATATTCTAGTCCTTGTTGGACCGTATCGATGGTTGGGTTAGGAATAACGGCATCATAAATGGCGTAGTCTAATTTAGCGTTATCTAATAATTGGGTGACTTTACTGACAACATTAAATTTAACCAGATCCGCATCCGTAACAATCAGTGCTTTGTTAAATTGGCGTTTTTGAATTTCCTCTACAAGGTGATTAATAGCTCCCTCGCCAAAGTATGAGGTTTCATTGAGTATCATTCTATGGGTCATCGCTGACCTCCCGATCGATTAAAATAAAAAGTCGTTACGTTATGCTGCCATTCCCAAGCCAACAATGTTTGCAGCTAAGATAATCACTAAGCAGCCTAAACATAAAATTCGGACAGGTTTTCTGCCAGTGCCTTTCCATTCTTTTAGGGCTAACCCCACAATACCGCCACACAGAACATAAAAACTCATATGTAGCATCCAGCTCATAAAGCCGTATTGTGATGGGATATTGGCGTGTCCCCATGCGTAGAAGAAGAATTGGAAGTACCACATACCGCCACCCAAAATGGCAAATAAAATATTGCTGACGAGTAGGGCTTTGGGGACAGAGATATCTGATTTGAAAGAGATATCTTGGCGGTAAATAAGCCTAATAAAACAATAGCCTAAGTTGATTAATGCGCCGCCGCCCATGATGATGACGTAACTTGGTAATGCGACATAAAGAGAAGAAACTCCGAGGGCAGCGGAAGCTTCGTGCATAGGGACGGCTGCACTCATGGCGAATGACATACCGGCTGAGAAAATACCGCACATGACTGCCAGTAATAAGCCTTTTTTCAGGTTAAACTCTTCAGCTTGCACTCCGGTCGCCTTTTCTTTCAGTAACCCAGCATAGGAAACGATAGCAACCCCTAGAACAGCCACTAAGACACCAAGAATCGTTAGTTTTCCGCCAGTCGAGGCAATCAACTCGCCAAATGTGCCTTGAATAATAGGGGTCATCAAGGTACCAACGATGAGTGTAATACCAATGGCAATCCCAATCCCCATTGACATACCTAAATAGCGCATGGTCAAGCCATAACCAATATTACCAACCCCCCACATGGCGCCAAATAAAAATACAGGGATCAGAATACTTGCACTGAAAGAGTTGTAATAGGCCCAAAAGTCAGGAAGTAAAATATAACTGATGGTCCAAGGTAAAATAATCCACGAAAAAATACCGGCAATGGACCACATCGTTTCCCATGACCAGTTTTTAACTTTCTTTAATGGTGCGTAAAAGCAGGCAGCTGAAGCTGCGCCGACAAAATGCCAAAAAATACCGAGTAAAATTCCACTGCCCATGAACTATTCCTCTCTGTTTATTATCGTTTTAATTTCTCTGTGGAAGGAAAGGGGTATCCACAGAGAAACAGGTTTTATTTCAATGCATCAGACATTGGTGTGACATTAAATCGCTTGGCAAGCGCAATCAGATTTTCTGTTGAAATAGTTTGTTTTTTACCACCCATGGAGAGAACTTTTACCAATATCTCCGCAGATTTTTCTGCGGTATCAATTAAACCAAAAGCATCATCTAAAGTTGGGCCAGAGCCAAAAATACCGTGGAATGGCCAAAGTACTAAGCCATGTTGTTTCATTTGTTCCGCTGTTTCTAAACCGATACCATCTGTGCCGGGGACCATCCATGGCAGCACACCAATACCATCAGGGAAAACCACCAAACATTCAGTACTCATTTCCCATAAATGACGAGTGATGGATGCACTATCGAGCGGTAAAACATAGCTTAATGCAATGATGTTGGTTGCATGACAGTGCATGATGACGCGGTTGGTACCATTAGTGGCTTGCATACGTGTGATATGCGATTGAAAGTGTGCAGCAAATTCAGAGGTTGGTATTGCACCATTCACAAAGCCCCAAACAATGTGGTAACCCTGGCCTTCGCTATCGATACGAACCAGACCTAAGTTATCTGCGGGGTCTAAGGCAACGTTACGGAAAAACTTACCGGAGCCTGTAACAATAAAATATTGGTTTGCGAGCTCTTTAACTGGCTCTGTCGCTTCGATATAACGTGGGTCAGCGTGAAAAGTGTGTTTAAATGGCGAAACATCGTCTTCGGTGAGTCGTAAGCTCACATTACCGCCATTACGTTCATCCCAGCCTTTGAGCCACATATCGCTGGTGGCTTTTATCATTCCTTGAACAAACCAAGATGTCAGAATATCTTGCATACAATTCACCTTAACGTGTTAATAATGTTGATTTTTCGTATTGTTTAACTTCATCTAACCATTTTTCGCCGACAGGAACATTGTTGCGTTCGCAATATTCATCCCAAACCGCTTGCCATGGCAGGCATTTTTGTTCTTCTAATAGCGCAAGACGAGCCGTGAAGTCCCCTTCAATTTCGAGTTGGCGTAGTCTTGCTGTTGGTTCAAGTAAGGCACGTAGTAAGGCTTTTTTCATATTTCGAGTCCCAATGACCCAAGCGGCAATACGGTTAATCGATGCATCAAAGAAATCGAGGCCAATATGCACACGATTTTTTAAGTTATGGCGAATGATTTCATTGGCAATGGCTTGAGTCTCATCATCTAACAAAATGACGTGGTCACTGTCCCAACGTACAGGGCGACTGACGTGCAGCAGTAGACGTTCAACATAAGGAATGACCGCTGAAATTTTATCCGAAATGACTTCGGTTGGATGGAAGTGCCCTGCATCTAAACATAAAGCGGTTTTACGTGTGATGGCATAGCCCAGATAAAACTCACTGGAGCCTGCGGTGTAAGATTCTGCGCCAATACCGAATAATTTACTTTCGACGGCATCGATATGATATTTAATATCAATTTTTTCACTGATAATTTCATCCAATGACTCGACTAAGCGTTGACGAGGGGCGTAGCGGTCAATAGGGAGATCTTTCATGCCGTCAGGGATCCAAATATTCATCACGGAAGCGCTGTTTAATGACTCACCAAAATATGCAGAAATACGGCGGCAAGCTTGCCCGTGGCCAATCCAGTAGTCTCTAATTTCTTTATTGCTATGAGTAAGAGTTGCTTCGCTACTGAGCGGATGGGAAAAGTAAGAAGGGTTAAAATCGAGTGCGATATGGTTTTTTTTCGCCCAATCAACCCAATTAGCAAAATGGCGAGGTTCAATTTCATTACGTTCGACGGCAGTATCTGCTTCGAGATAAAGAGCATGCAAGTTAACGCGTTTAGGGCCTGGAATTAAGCTCATTGCTTTATCCATATCTGCACGTAATTCAATCGCATTAGTCGCTTTGCCAGGGTAATTACCTGTAGCTTGAATACCGCCGCTTAAAGCGGTTGCTGATTTTTCAAAGCCGGCTACGTCATCTCCCTGCCAGCAATGCATCGATACAGGCAAGTCAGCCATAGCTTGCATCGCTAGTTCAGTATCAATACCAAGGTCAGCAAAACGTTGTTTGGCAATAAGATAACTTTCTTTGTAATTAGACATGAAATTTTCCTTATAACTTATCGATATACGGTTAATAACCTGAGTTAGCCCGTAATGGTTTTAAATCGTTTCCAAGGTTCATCCAGTGCGATGCTTTGAGGTTGAAACCAACAAAGTTCAGTATTTTGCGCAATAATGGAGCGCAGAGTGGGGACATCTGGAATGGTGTTTAGGGCAATCAACTGATACCCAATATTGCCTAAGGTGGAGGCTTCAACCGGTCCTGCACTCACAGGAACTCCGCAAGTGTTGGCGCATAATTGGTTAAGTAGAGCATTTTGGCTGCCACCACCGACGATATGCAGCTGTTGTAATGGGGAATGATTAACCTGTTGTAATTCAAGAAATACTTGACGATAAAGCAGTGCTAAACTGTCGAAAATACAGCGAGCTAGCTCAGCGACAGTATTTGGGACGGGTTGTTGGTTTTCCCGACAAGCCTCTTTAATGGCTTGGCTCATCGACTCTGGGTTCAAGAACCAGTTATCGTTGGGGTTGATCAGATACGTGAATGCTGGAATTGCTTCTGCCGAGGTAATGAGACTGCAAATATCTTGCACATTGTGCTCAAGGCAAATGCGTTGGAATAACCATAGCCCCATAATATTTTTTAGAACACGGTAGTGACCATTAATCCCACCTTCATTGGTAATGTTGGCAGAAAATGCGTTTTCACAAGTACAAGGGGATGTGCGCTCGAGGCCCATTAATGACCATGTTCCTGAACTTAAATAGGCACCATGGCTATCGGTTATCGGTGCCGCAATGACAGCGCTGG
The DNA here is from genome assembly GCF_028482245.1 of Providencia sp. PROV129. NCBI lineage: Bacteria > Pseudomonadati > Pseudomonadota > Gammaproteobacteria > Enterobacterales > Morganellaceae > Providencia > Providencia sp. PROV129. The sequence goes on along the minus strand of NZ_JAMPQD010000010.1, from coordinate 243,614 downwards.
CAGTGTCATGGCTTGCCACAGCAATCACGGGGATTTTTTGGCCTTTGGGTGTGTGCCAATAGCCAATGGTATTACCTGGTTGCTTGATTTCACCTAATAAACGGCGTGGCAACTGTAAATACTCGACTAATTCATCATCCCAATCGCCCGTTTGCAGGTTAATCATTTGGCTGGTGGAGATATTGGTATATTCATGGTTGATTTTCCCAGTTAAGCGGTATGACAAATAATCAGGGATCAACAATAAATGATGTGCTTGTTCCAGCCATTGAGGGTGTGATTGTTGTAAGGACTTCAATTGGTATAAAGTATTGAAAGGGAGGAATTGGATCCCAGTTTTTTGGTAGATGTTCTGCACACCTAGATCGGCTTGAACTTGTTCCATGACACCTTGAGTACGGTTATCACGGTAGGAAAAATGACGACCAACGGTAGCCCCATCACGGTCAAGGAGGACATAATCAACCCCCCAAGTGTCGATGCCAATGCTGTCAATATTGATACCAGATTGCTCTACACGATGTAAGCCAATCAGTATCTGAGCCTCAAGATCATCCAGATCCCAATAACAGTGTTCACCTTCAGTGATCAAATGGTTTGTAAAACGATGAATTTCATCTAACGATAATTTTTTATTATGCACATCATAGCAAGCCAACATGACACGACCGCTAGATGCGCCTAAATCAATAGCAACAACATGGCGAATATTCATGACTTTTTTTATCTCTATTACTTAACTTATAGTCATATACTAGAGAGAGTGAACAATGAGCGCGTTTAATGGAGCGCCACTAAAAAGGAAAAATGGCAATATATTTAAAGTCACAGTGATCTTATTCACAGAGTTGAAATATATGAGTATTTTTATCAGAACCATTGAATCAGGAGCGAATAATGAAAGATCCTCACCATATAGCCGAATGGGCTAAAGTTAGAGAAACCTCAATTGAAATTGCTCAAGCTATTTTTGAATTAGCGAATAATGATGAAGTGCTAGCGGAACAAATTTGGGAAGAAGGCTCTGATGAGGTTTTACCTCTTGCCTTTTCGAAGACCACCGCGGATAGGCTATATTGGGGGGAAGAAACTATCGAAAGGAAAAATGTATAATTCATTTTGAGCTTTTCTGAAGAGATAAAAACCTCGCAATGGCGAGGTTTTTTATTGGCGATTATAAGGTGTTAATTTCTCTTATTTACCATTAAAAGACTGGATATTTTTGACACTGAATTTTTCATTTTTATATTGCAGGGTAATCAGTTGTAAGTCTTTTTTAGGGATGAATTGGTACTCTGGCTGAACTTTATTTAAAAATGCACTGAAAATAATCGGGTGAGTAACCACCATCACTTTTCCTGTATGGAATTCATTTTGGATACCAATATCTCTGAGTAAGCTTTCTAATCGGTAGGCTGCAATAGCCCCAGTTTCACCATCGACTGGGGATTCAAAGCTCAACACATTTGTCCCTGAATGTAGCTTGGCAAACTGGCCTTCAGGTTCTTTTTCTAATGTGCTGATTTTCTCTGCTTCCCAAAGGCCAAGGAAAATTTCATCTAAATTACGATTAATTTGGATTGGTAGGGGACTATTTTCAAATAAGTGGTTTGCAGTATATTTGGCTCTATTTAATGTGCTGCTATAAACCGCAAAATAGTCAGTAGGGTTAATGTGTTGTTTCAATTGGTTAACCGCCGCAACACCTGATTTACTGAGATCGGAGTCTGAGGTACCTTCCATTATATTGGCATCATTTAAAATAGTCATTGGGTTGATGACAATCGAGATTTCAAGAGGCGGAAGTTTCTCTTGTTTTGCATAACCTGATTTTAAATAATCCGTATTATTAAAGTCGAGAAGAGTAAATTGCCCATCTTTATATTTTAATACCGAAACGGCAGTATTGCTTAACCCTGATAATGGTTGATCTTGACGGTATTTTTGCAAATAAAATGCCATTGATGAGTGGCCAACGGCTAAAATATTACCTGTTTCATTTTTATGGCGATTAGCAATATCCAATAATGCAGACTCGAAGCGTTGAGAAAAATCATACATGTTTTCAGTGTTGACGATAGATTTGAAGTTTTTGTCCTTATAGTGACCAAAATAGTATTCAAATTCATTACCAGAATGGCCGTATTGGCTCGTTAAGTCATCAATTCTACCACCTTCAGCGTCACCCCAAGATATATCTTTTAGGTTCTCAATCTCAATAATATCCATATTACGGCCAGTTAAAATATTACTGGCAGTTTCATGGGCTCGACCTAATGTACTGCTATATCCAGCAATAAAATTGACATCTTCTAGACCTAAACCAAGGCTACGTGCATCATAGCGTCCTTTGGCTGTGAGCTGAGCATTACCACCTCCGCCAATGGTCATTTCTTTAATATTTGAATAAGTTTGCCCATGTCTAACAAGGTAAAAATAAAGGGCATCGTTATCTGATGTGGCTAAAGCACTGGTGGAGGTTATTGAAATAAGTATATAAAATAACAAGAGAATCTTAGTTTTAATTCTTTTCATGTTTGCACCTATAATTTATTTATGATGCCATTCTTAGTGGCATAATTAACCTGTCTACCAATTGATTAAAAATAAATTGGCGCTCCTAATCTAAGTAAAATGAATTAGGATTAATTGTATTTTTTTGCCAGATATTCTTGAAATTGGCGAAAAAACCAAAGTGGGTAAGATGGTCATCACAAAAAGACTGTTCATTTTGTGATTGTTTTTAGATAAGTGAAACAGATTGGCGTAAAGGGGAAGAAGGCAACATGCGCACCCAAAATGAATATCAGCTGGTGATATCGTATTTTTTTAATCGGCGATACAGTGTTGCAATACTTAAACCTAATATTTGTGCCGCTTCTTTCTTTCCGTTCATGGAGTAACCCGTTTTTTCAAGTACGTGTTGTATGGTCTCTTTTTCATAATGGTGCGTAGGTACTGCGGCGGTTTTTGTGATGTAGCCTAATGATTCTACAGATGAATTTGTTTTTGTAATATACTCAGGCAAATGGCTATGGTTCATTTCAGGCAGATCGCCTTGCATGACATAAATATACTCGATGACATTGCGCAGTTCACGTATGTTACCTGGCCAATGATAGCCATATAAATAATTCATTACTGTATCAGGGATCTTTTGCTTTTCTCTATCATATTGTATTGAAAATTGGTCAGAAAAATACTTTGCTAAATCAGCAATATCTTCACGATGCTCCCGCAATGCAGGAACAGGGATTGGCACAACATTTAATCGGTAATATAGGTCTTCTCTAAACGTTTTGTTCTCGACCATCTCTAATAAATTTTTGTTTGTGGCTGCAATAATGCGGACATCGGTAGGTATTTGGTTATTTGAGCCAACTCGGGTGATGGTTTTATCTTGTAAAACGCGCAGTAATTTAGCCTGTAATAACAAAGGCATATCACCAATTTCATCGAGGAATAGGCTTCCCCCATGAGCTAATTCAAACTTACCTATACGCCCTTTGGGATCCGCTCCAGTGAATGCACCTCTGATATAGCCAAAGAGTTCGCTTTCTAGGAGTTGCTCTGGTATTGCAGCACAGTTTATGGTGACAAAGGGCTGATCATGTCGAGCACTTTGTGCATGTAGAGCATAAGCGACAACTTCTTTTCCTGAGCCACTTTCTCCTGTGATCAGCACGTTTGCATGGCTGATAGCAACCTTCTTGATGGTTTGTTTAAGGTTCATCATGGTTAATGAATTACCGATTAACTGGGAAGGGACTTCGCTGATTTCAACGGATGATTGATTGACATGAGTAATATAATCACGGGCATCCTGAAAAATGATCATGGTTAACGTATCATTTTCCAGTGAAGTAAAAGTGACATTACGACAGAGTACATGATAGCGCTGGCCTTCTAATTCTAGCCATGCTTCTTCATCACCATATAAAATATCCCCTGTTAGCTCAAAGGACAGTGACAGGCCTATAATATCTTTATTAAAAAAGCGGGATGCAGAGCGGTTGGTATGCCAAATTTTTTGTTGGCTATCAATTGCTATCACGCCTCTATCCATGGCATCAATCAATCGTCGGAATGCATGTAAAGATTCTTGGGCTCTCAAGCGTTCAAGACACTCAAAGACCTTACTCGATATCATTTCAGCAATCTGTTCGATGAATGTGATGAATTTATTGAGTTGCTGAAGTAATACGGCTCGCTGTTGTTTAGTCGAGCAAATAATACCAATGACCCCGATGACTTTGCCATTTAAAAAAATCGGTGCGTTAAGGTCTAATTCTTCCGTACAAGTTTCTCGATTTTCACATAGATGACAGAGGTTATTTTCCCCTGGATCTTTAATTAATACGGTTTCTTGTACTCGTAAAACATGACGATAAATGTAGCCGTTACGTGAAACGTTTTGATTAAGCATGTGTTTGTAATAACCTGTTCCTGCAATACGGATCAGATATTCATCAATAATTTCGACATCTGTTCCAGTCACGCCAGAAATGGCTTCTGCATAATGGCAAATTTCATTTTGGATAGTACTCAGAATGGATGTCATTTTTTTCCTTATTATCAAGATTGATAAATATTAATAAATTTAATTGAAGTGATAATTATTAATATTTTTATAAATCAATGTATTAAATTATTTATATACCGCCATCACACTATTTATCATATTTGATAATTTATCAATGAGGTAAATCAATGATCTCAAATTTATTAAAAATAATTCTATATTGTTTATTTTAAATTTTGTTTTGTATCAACTGATTACATTATTCCCTCATTATAATTATACGTAAATGGCGATCTTGGCATGTGTATTGCTACCTAAGTTGTAAACCTATTTTTTATTAAGACTTAATTGTCTTGTTTATTAATAATAAGTTCATGAGGTTTTCCATGCAGGAGCAATTAAAATACTACATTAATCACAGCCGTTTTAAGCAGAAACCGACGGCGAACCTTGCCTCTTTTTCGGAAGCTGAATTACATAAAGCGTGGCAATTTCACCGCTCAATTCCTGAGTATGCACCAACACCACTCTATCATTTACCTGTGCTCGCCAAGTCATTAAAAGTTGGGCAGATTTACTTAAAAGATGAGTCTCAACGCTTTGGCCTCAAGGCATTCAAGGCATTAGGTGGCTCCTATGCAATGGCCTGCCATATTGCCGAAGAGTTGGGGAAAGATATCTCTGAGCTTCCTTATAACGTCATGGTCAGCAATGAGGTTAGAGAACAATTAAATGGCATTACTTTCGCCACTACGACGGATGGCAACCATGGGCGAGGTGTGGCGTGGATGGCACGCCAACTTAAACAAAAATCAGTGGTTTATATGCCTAAAGGTTCTTCTCAGGAACGCTTAGATGCCATTTTGAATGAAGGTGCGACAGCAGAAATTGTCGATATGAATTATGACGATGCGGTACGTATGACTGCCGAAATGGCAGAGAAATATGGCTGGGTGGTGGTGCAAGATACCGCTTGGGCTGGCTATGAAAAGATCCCTCAGTGGATTATGCAAGGCTACAGCACGCTAATGTTTGAAGCTTTGTCCCAGTTACATAAAGTGAAACCGACCCACGTTTTTGTTCAAGCAGGTGTTGGCTCATTTGCTGGCATGGTGCAGGGGATGTTAACGGCGCTTTATGGAGAAGATAGACCAAAAGTAATTATTGCTGAGGCTCAAATTGCGGATTGCCTTTACCGTTCAGCGGTTGCTGAAAATGAAGATGCGATCCCTGTTGGCGGTGATTTACAAACAGTTATGGCTGGGTTGGCATGTGGTGAAGCCAATATTACCGGTTGGCAATTATTACGAGACTACGCTGATGCTTTCTTCTCTTGCCCCGATTTTGTCGCAACGCGAGGGATGCGGATATTAGGCAATCCATTACCGACTGATCCTCCAATTGTTTCGGGTGAGTCAGGTGCGGTCACGACAGGGTTACTTTCTATTCTAATGCAGTCTGAAAATTATGCTGACGTGCGCAACGAGCTGGAGCTGAATGAAAATTCACGCATTTTGGTGATCAGTACTGAGGGCGACACGGATATTCAACGTTATCGGGATATTGTTTGGGATGGTGAGTTCCCAAGTTTTGGTCAATTTTAATCGGGGTGAAAAATATGTTTTCAGAAAGTCGTTTTAACGAAGTCATCACAAACTGTCAGGCTTTAGTTCGCGAAAAAAGTTACTCCGGTGAAGAGGGTAATGTTGTCAACGTTATTAAATCCATGATGGAAGAGTATGAATTTGATGACATTCATATTGATAGATACGGCAATATTATTGGTGGGATTGTAGGGAAATACCCTGGGAAAACGCTGGTTTTTGATGGACATATTGATACTGTTCCAGTCGATGAAAGCCAATGGACGCAAGATCCATTTGGCGGAGAAATCAAAGACGGCAAAATTTATGGTCGTGGTACGACCGATATGAAAGGTGCGGTTGCTGCTATGATTTCAGCGGTTGGCTTTTTTGGTCAAGACCATCTGCGTGAGTTTGCAGGGAAAATTTATGTTGCTTGTATTGTACATGAGGAGTGCTTTGAAGGCGTTGCTGCACGGCTAGTTACTGATAAATATCATCCTGATTATGTAGTTATCGGTGAGGCCTCAGAACTTAATTTGAAAATAGGTCAACGTGGCCGAGCTGAAGTCGTGTTAGAAACATTTGGGAAACCTGCTCATTCTGCAAACCCACAAGCGGGTATTAATGCGGTCTATAAAATGGCTACATTGATTGAAAAAATTAGAATGCTTCCCCCTACCATTCACCCAGTTCTTGGGTTAGGAATACTTGAATTAACAGACATTAAATCGTCTCCATATCCAGGGGCATCAGTTGTTCCTGAATATTGCCGTGCGACTTATGACCGCAGGTTATTAGTCGGTGAGAGCAAAGAGAGTGTGCTCCAACCTATCCAAAAAGCGTTAGATGAAATAACACAGTCTGATCCTGAGTTTAAGGCGCGAGTATCTTATGCCTATGGAACAGAATCTTGTTATACCGGCAATACGATTGAGGGAGAGCGTTTCTTCCCTGGCTGGGTCTTAGACGAATCGGATAACTTTGTTCAGCATGCATTATTAGGCCTCAAAAAAGTCGGCCTCGACCCAACAGTTACACAATATTCATTCTGCACTAATGGTAGCCATTATGCGGGGGAAGCTAATATTCCAACGATTGGTTTTGGGCCTTCGAGAGAGAATTTGGCGCATACCATTGATGAATATATCGAGATAGATCAATTAACAGGCTCAGCCAAAGGTTACTACAGCATAATTTCAAATATTTACAATAATAACAAATAGTTACCAGTTGATGCCTTTGTGATTACTAAGGCATCAATAAAGGAAGAGAACAATGAAAACATTATTTAAAAATGCCACCATCATTGACGGTACGGGGGAAAGCCAGTATCACGGCGACTTACTTGTTAATGAAGGTAAAATTATTCAAATCGGCGATATTTGCGCCAACACTCAGGACCAAGTTATTGATGCCTCTGGGAAAATTATTTGCCCTGGTTTTATTGATACACACACTCACTCTGATTTATCGGTGTTATTAAACCCCGCAGTTTCCGCCAAAATTCGCCAAGGGATCACGACTGAGCTGTTGGGACAAGACGGCGTCGCATTGGCACCTTTGCCTGAACAATATATTTCAGCGTGGCGTAAAAATATTGCTGGTCTTGATGGTGACTCTGATGAGATAGACTGGCATTTCAAGAATACGGAGGGGTATCTCAACATGTTAGAGTCGCGAGGAAGTGCCACGAACCTCGCTTACCTTGTTCCCCACGGTAATATTCGTATGGAAGCGATGGGATTGGATGGTAAGGCATCGACGCAGGAAGATGTCGCCAAAATGTGCCAGATTCTTGAACGAGAGTTACAAGCGGGAGCTTATGGACTATCCACTGGCCTTATCTATATGCCTTGTGCATTTGGCGATACCGCTGAGATCACCGAACTTTGCAAAGTGACAGCCAAATATAATGGTATTTTTGTGGTTCATCAGCGTAGTGAAGCGGATGACATCATTCAGTCTACTCAAGAACTTATTGATATTGCTCATGCATCTGGAGTTTGGCTCCATATTTCCCATATGAAAGTGTGTGGTAAGAAAAACTGGCCGCTGATCGATGAAATGCTATCGATGCTTGAAAAAGCACAGCAAGAAGGGATCCGTATTTCTTTCGACCAATACCCTTATGTTGCAGGTAGCACCATGCTAGGGGTGATTTTACCACCGTGGGTGCATGCAGGTGGCACGGAAAAACTACTCGAACGCCTGAAATCTTCTGAATTACGCCAACGCATGATTGACGATATAGAAAAAGGAATCCCTGGGTGGGATAACTTCATTGATTTCGCAGGGTTAGATCAAATTTTCATTACCAGTGTGAAGCAACAGAAAAACCAAGATGCAGTGGGCTTAAACTTAGTTCAGCTTGGCGAATTACGCGGTAAAGACCCTTATAACGCCACTTTTGACCTGTTATATGAGGAAGATAACGCAGTTGGAATGGTGGACTTTTATGGGACAGAAGATCATGTGATTAAATTCCTGTGTCGGCCCGAGCAGAATGTTTGTACGGACGGCTTAATGGGGGCTGGTAAGCCCCATCCCCGTGTTTTTGGAGCATTTCCTCGAGTGCTTGGGAAGTATGTACGCGAAGAAGCGTGTTTAACTTGGGAAGCGGCAATTCGCAAAATGACGGGTAAACCTGCTGAGGTTTTAGGCTTAACCGATAGGGGATTACTTAAAGAAGGTTACCAAGCTGACATCGTGATGTTAGACCCACAGACCATTACAGATAAAGGTACTTTTGTTGAACCTAATCAATACCCTGATGGTATCGAGCTTGTGATGGTTAATGGCCGAATTGCGCTGTTTAATCATATTGAAAGTTATGCCTGTAGTGGGCAAGTTTTACGGAAAGGAACGCTGAGTTGATCAATCAATAATAGCTGCAACACAGCCTCTTTTTCGCTGTGTTGTGACATAAAAATCGTTGGAGATAGTTATGTTTGACACAATCATTAGAAATGGGCATTTGGTTCTTGAAGAGGGTACTGTCCGTGCCGATCTGGCAATTAAAAATGGCAAAATTGCAGCGTTACTTGGCCCTGATGAGTACGCTGAATGCCAAAAAGAAATTGACGCGCAAGGTCGGTTAGTTCTACCAGGTTTAATTGATGCTCATATGCACACACAGGCTCCATTTCAAGGGATTTCCCCGCAACTAACTTTTTATCAGCAAAGTATTTGTGCCGCATTTGCGGGTGTTACCACTTATATGGATTTTACCAATACTTGGAAAGGTTCAAGTGTCCTTCAGGCTCTAGATGACCGTATTGAGGAAATGACTGAATCTGCAATTGATTTTAGTGTTCATGGCAAATTTGTTGAAGCGAACGAACAGTTATTAGATGAGATCCCACATCTTGCAGCAAAAGGGTGCCCAACATTTAAGTTATTTATGACCTACCGTAAAGAAGGTGTGATGGCAGATGATATGACACTGATGCAGGTCTTCAAACGCGCAAAAGAAAATAATTGTATGCCATTGATCCATGCGGAAAGTAATGCGATAGCAGAAACCGCGGTGGATGAGTGCATCAAAAATAACACACTGACTTGGCGTGATTTTGCCAATAGTAAACCCGTTATTTGTGAAACAGAAGCTTTTGGTCGTGTGGCTAAACTTGCTGAATCAGTTGGAGTTCCTCTTCTTATTGTTCATACCACAAATGGCCCTTGTCTTGATATTGCACAGCAAGCACAAGAGCGCGGTCAAAAGCTGTATATCGAAACGGGTCCTCATTATCTGACACTTTTCGATGAACTTTATGATGATGTTGACAATGGACATTTAGCGATTTGCTCACCTCCATTGCGTACTCGTAAAGAGCGGGATGAACTTTGGGATGGCATTAAGAACGGTACGATCACCTTGATAGGCTCCGATGATTGTACTTTTACTCGAGAGGAAAAAGAAAAGGCTTTACAGCGTGATGAAAACGGCAAAATCATTCCTGATTTTACTAAAGTTGTTAATGGGTTATCTGGTCTCGAAATCCGATTTAACTTGATGGTAACTGAGGGGGTGGCAAGTGGAAAAATCACGATGAACCACGCTGTTGCATTATGCAGCACTAACATTGCGAAAACCATGGGGTGCTATCCACAAAAAGGGACGCTATTGCCAGGAGCTGATGCTGATATTGTCATTTTTGATCCGAATGAGGAATGGATTATTTCAGCCAATAACTTACACAGTGGTGCTGGCTATAGCCTACATGAAGGATATAAAGCGAAAGGAAAGGTAAAAACAACCCTTTTACGTGGTGAAATTATTATGGATAACAACACCTTTATGGGAAGTAAAGGACAAGGGAAATTTATTAAACGTATTTTGAAATTAAACTAAAACGACAATAAAGATGAGGCTAAACTCATGAATAATGGACAGAATATTTCACAGGAATTGCTTGCTAAAGCCAATGAAGAACTCTTGCCAACACAGGAAAAGGATAGAACCTTAAAAACACGTGATTTACTCGTACTTTGCTCGTCAATGGTAATTAATGTTGTTGGCTTAGTGATCCCCGCTCAAGTACTTTTAAGAGGAGGATATTCCCCAATAGAAGTATTGATGGCATGTTTTTTGGGGTTTTTATTAGTCACTATTTTAATTACGTTAACGGGTGATATCGGAACACGCTATGGCGTTCCTTTCACTATTTTTATTCGCGATTGTTTAGGAAAACAAGGGGCGAAAATTGGGGCGATATGTCGAGCCATTGTCTGTTTAACATGGTGTGGTGTGATTTTATTTTTAGGAACACAAGCGATTAATGCGATTATTGAAATTGTCACAGGAATTTCAATGTTCTGGGTGATATTTATTACTTATGCGTCTTTGCAGTTATTTAATGCAAGTCGTAATGTGGATAGCATGAGTAAGTTTGGAACATTAGCAGTACCTATTCTTGCATGTGGATTGGTGTCGTTAGTCGTTTGGTTATTGCAAGAACATCAAATTTCGTTACCAGAGGTTATAACCGCTTCACCATTAGAAGGGACTGGGTTTAGCTTTGTTACTGTTATCGCTATATTTAGTGGAGGATGGTTATCTGAAGCACTAAATGGTAGTGACTTAACCAGAAAGTTAAAACTACCTGAAAACACAAGTTCAAACAGCTTCTTTTCACGTAATAAGCGCACTATATTTTGCTTTGGACTCGGATTCGTTGGTACGGGGTTATTATTGACTCTCGCAGGATTAATTAGTGCTTATCTTACGAAAAGTGACAATCCAATTGGTATGTTGCAAATTGCTTTTGCTGATAACTCGAGTATATTAATTGTTAGTTGTATTATTATTGTGTTTGCGCAATGGACAGTAAATACTTGTGCGAATATTTTCCCCGCAACATTGATCATGCTTAATTTTTTTCCTAAATTAACTTTTGCGAAAGCGACATGGCTAGTTGGGTTGATTAGTATTCTAATGATGCCATGGTTATTATTAAGTTATCTTGATTACGTACAAATGATTTTCTCTGCAATACTCGCCCCTATATTGGCGATTATGTTAGTGCATTATTATCTTATTCGTAAATGCCATCTTAATTTAGAGAATCTATACAGTGATGATATTCCTAACTGGCGAAAACCAGGTATTACTGCGCTAGTGATTGGATTGATCTCAGGTATGATAGGCTATAATTTTGCATTCTTTATTGCATTTCCGATTACAGCAATTATTTACTACCTATTAGCAAAAAAAGAAAGTCTTTAAAAATTTAGATAGAAAACGTATTTCTAATAATCAAATTAATATCCATTTAATTAAATGGCTGGTGAGTTATGTTTTAATTTTTACATTTAATTTAATTAAGAATTAAAGTTATTAATAAATAAAAAGGCGCCTATATTAGAGGCGCCTATTAATCGTAAAATAGTAATGGTTTTAACGCTGGCTATCAAAGTAATTCGATATTTGCTTAAGGTCGGCACCAGTTGCAAGTGCGAGCTGCAATAGAATGCGAGATTTTTGTGGATTTAAAAAGCCAGAACCTATGGCAAATGATTTACTACTCACATAGCCAGAGCCTGTTCGAGTTGCCATCACAACAGGAATACCTTTATCACTGAGCTGCTTAATTGCCTCCTCCATGTTACTCGATACATTTCCATTACCACTTCCCGCAACAATAATTCCTTTTGCTCCGTTGTTGATAGCAGCATCAAGCATAGCGGGGGTCTGGTCTTGGTATGCATAAATAATTTCGACATTAGGGAGTTTATCTACCTTACTGACATCGAAAAAAGTACGATCAACGGGTTGGGCAGGGGTATAGTAAAATTTAGGTTTTCCGCTGACAAAGACACCAAGATAGCCAGGTTCATAAGATTTAAATGCATCAGGGGTAGTTGAGTTTGCTTTGGTGGTATAAAAAGCAGAACCAATACGATCATTTAAAACGACCATGACGCCGCGATTTTTAGCTTTCTTATCCGCAGCAAGTACAACACCTTCAAGCAGATTCATTGGGCCATCCGCACTGATAGCAGTTGCTGGTCTCATGGCTCCGACAATAACGATAGGCTGCTCATTTTGAGTGGTTAAATCTAAGAAGAAGGCTGTTTCTTCAATTGTATCAGTCCCATGAGTGATAACGATGCCTTGTTGTTTTCCTTCATTTAGTAAATGATTAACGCGTTTACTGAGGTTTAATAGGATTTCGCTGCTGATATTGCCACTGATAGTGTTAGAAATTTGTTCACCTTTGACGATAGCAACATCATTGATCTCCGGCACAGCATTGATTAACACATCAATACCCAGTGAGCCCGCTTTATAGTCGGTGGTATCAAGGTTGGATTTTGAGCTTCCTGCGATGGTTCCCCCAGTGGCTAAAATGGTAACGTTGGGTTTAATAGCACCAGCAGCTAGTGAAACAGAGGTATATAAAATCAAACTAGAAAGTAATGTATTTAATAATGTCTTTTTCATCATATTTCCTTAAAAAAACCTTATAACATCATCCGCTATAAGGTTTTATAATTGGCTTATATTGATTTGCTGTTTTTATACGGATAAGCGTTGTAGTAACCCTGTAAAGATTGAAAAGCCAGTGAATAGCTGATTTTCATCAATATCAAATTTGGCTTGATGGTGGCCAGCTTTGATGTCTGAGCCAATCACAAAATAAGCCGCCTTTCCACCATGGGCTTGTACGCGTTTAATCAATAGAGTGGCATCATCACTGCCATTAAAATTCATTGTACGTTGTACTTTTTCTACCGCTGGGATGGTTTGGGCTACTTCGGTTATATAGTCAGTCATTTCATCGTCAGGAATGAAATCAACGGCTTCCCCCATGACCTCAGTTTCGAGTTCAACATCAAAACTGAGTGCAACTCCGCGGGCACGTCTTAAAGCCTCTTCTGTCATGTAATTGTTGATTTTTTCATTTTCGCCACGTACTTCAATTTGCATTTGCGCGTATGAAGGGATCACATTGCGGCCTTCTCCTGCATTTAATACTCCGACATTAGCGCGAGTCATTCCTTCGCCGTGAGTTGGTAGGCTTAGAATTTGAATTGTTGCGTTACAGGCGGCGAGTAACGCATTTTTGCCTGCATGTGGCTCCATTCCTGCGTGCGCGGCTTTACCTTTAAAGCGCAGATCCATTTTTAATGTAGAAAGATAACGTTCAGGTGCAGCGACAATTACGCCACTCGGAACATCACAACCAAGATGACCACAAGCAAAATAATCAACATCATCGAGAATACCACTTTCGGCGATAGGTTTTGCCCCTCGTACGCCTTCTTCTGCGGGTTGGAAAATAAGTTTAATCACGCCTTTCAGTGGGCTATCTTTATTTTCTATCAACCATTTTGCGACTCCGAGACCGATAGCCATGTGCCCATCGTGGCCGCAAGCGTGCATATAACCTGGGTTGGTAGAATTAAAGCCTTCTTGGTTTGGAATATGTTCTGCCGTATCAGTTTCTTGCACATTGACGCAGTCAATATCAAAACGAAATGCAACCGTTGGGCCAGGGCGCCCTGTATCGAAGATCACTGCGCAACCTGTATAGTCACCGATTCTTGCGAGTAGTGAATCATCTACGCCACGCTCTTTGGCTGCGCGTTTGGCTTTTTCAACTATTGATGGGTTACGTCCACGAATAAAACTAGGGTTGATAATCTGTTCGCCTGTTAATACGTGGTGTCCCATTTCTTCCAGTAGTTTAATCAAGGTGGCAGTGGTGTAAAATTCCCCCCAACCCGTTTCTGGGTAACGGTGAAATTCACGTCGCCATGCAACTAATGAGGCATTATTTATTGTAGTCATTTTGGTTTTCCTTTTAATAACCCATTCTATGCATACAGAAAATATGCATAAATTAACGTTGCTATCGTGCCTACCGCTAAAGGTACTGAGGTTCTTTTTACTACTTCAACAGGACTCACTTTGATAACCGATGCGACAATAATAACGACAGCAGAAACTGGAGAGATGGCTCGGACTAAGTTAGACGTAAATTGCATTGGAAGAGCAACCATAATCGGGTCAACATGGGCTTGATTTGCAATAGATGGAATTAATTCAATAAATGAATAGAACACCGCGTTACCACTACCGCTAATAAAGGTGATTAACGCTGTTAAGCCAGAGAAAATAAACATTAATCCAACGCCTGCATTATTTACGTTCTTAACAACACCTGAAATCATATCGATGATGCCAATAGCATTAAGACCTGCTACTAGTGTGCCTGCGGCAACAATCAGGACAACGACTTGAGAAAATCCTTCACCCATTCCTTTAAAAAAGAGTCCTGCTTGAACCATTTGTTCTTTCGGGTTGCCTTTACGAATAAGTTCTGTGGCAAATGCGAGCACAAATGAGAATAGTGTGATTTCAACAAGCCCTACTTTGATTTCTCGAAAACACAGCCCTAAAACGATAATTAGAATAAGTGGAACAAGCGTAAATAAGGCGTAATAGGAGGGAGGTAGCTCTTTATTACCCTCGATTTTACTTTCATCAACTTCAGTAAATGCTGATGCGCCTTGCCGTTTATCCATATACTTTTGCCAAAAATAATGGGCAAAACCCATTAATAATAAAACGGGGAGAGAGATAACGGCATGATGTAAAGTGACGTAGTCGACAACATGCTCAAAACCGAGTAAGCGAGCTGCAACAACATTATCGCCCCCTAATGGTGTTGGCATAATTGTTGCTGTGGTCGCAATAATCCCCGCCGCTGTCATTGATGACATTTTTGCAGCCCTTAATATGGGGTACAGAGTCGCCATTAAAATAACGGCTAATGACGCGGCACTGGGGATCACTAACGACAGTAAGTTTCCGAGCCAAAAAACAATTGGAACTAGAATATAAGGAGAGCGAATTTTTGAAATAGGCTTTGCAACTAAATGAACAGCGGCATCGTTTGCACCAATGCGTGACATATAAGAAGAAAAGCCGAATAGGACCATGATTATGATCCCTGCGCCACCAAATTGTTTGATAAATCCTAGTTGTATTTGTTTTAGTGGGTCAAGCCAGATATTCCCTGTACTTTGTTTTATATCTAAAATAGGCATTCCTAACATTGCTGCGCTGAGCATCAGCGCAATACCTGCGGTGAATAATACAATTTTTGCCTCGTAGTTCTTCGCAATTGCATAACCCGCTAGTATCAACACTATTACACTGATAATTATAACAGTCATAGCTGCCTCTCATCATTATTTCTTTATTGGAAGTATCTTCACGAGAAGATATATCAATATTAATAATTGGTGTTTTAATATCAATCAAAAAACGTACAATTATTGACTTTTATCATAAATAATTACTATTTTGTCTTCTTTAATTCCAACCACTCTTGTATCTTCACATTAAGTATCTTAGTGTGAAGATATATTTTTATTGAAATGGTGGTAAAAATTCAATGACGATGAAAAAAGTATCTTTAATTGGGATCTCGCTGGCGCTTTGCGCGGCTTTTTTATGGGGAACTGCGGGGACCGCTCAAAGTTTTGTGCAAGGTGCAACAGCACCTTACTGGATTGGTGCATTTAGGTTGCTTGTTGCGTGTTTATTCTTTCATTTGTTGTTTTTTTATCGAATTACAAACCGCCAAGCACTAAACGTAAATGAGCAACAACAAACAGATAATTCTGCCAAGGGGTCAATGACATATTGGCGATATATCATTATCGCAGGTATCTGTATGGGGTTATATAACTTAACTTTTTTTGCAGGTATTAAGGCGACTGGAATAGCAATAGGAACGGCTACAACGATTGGTAGTGCCCCTATTTGGGCTGGCTTAATGCAGGCGATTCTTCTGAAGAAATCACCGTCTTTGCTTTGGTGGCTTGGAACTTTTTGTGCAACGGCAGGAGGAACATGGATGGTTCTTTCTCAAAGTAGTAGTTGGCAAATTAATACAGGTGGTTTACTTATTTGTTTGAGTGCGGGTTTTTGCTATGCACTTTATACATTGATGAGTAAGAAATTGGTCAGTATTGATTCTCCATTAACGATTACTAAGCATACATTTAGCATTGCTATATTTATTGCGGTTCCGATTGCTTGGATATTAGCAGGAACACCAACGGTCAGTTGGGTGAGCATTGCAGTGATATTTTACCTCGGATTATTAACAACTGGCGTGGCTTATCTGTTATATACCCAAGCATTGAAACATATCAGTGCTCCTACAGGTGTGGCGTTGGGGTTAATTGAGCCCATTGTGGCGTTTTTCCTTGCGATTGTTGTTGCGCATGAAAACGTCAATATGCTGGCTGTAATAGGATTATGTTTGATTTTGGCTGGTCTATGGTTAGTTTTAAAGTCTGAGGGCCAGCAAAAAGCTTAGCTGAAATGATTACGTCAGAATGAAAATAGCTCAATGTGAGCTGCACCCTAAAGTTTACTCCAACTTTGGGGTGTTTTTTTATTCAGCTCCATTTTTCTCGTTGAGCTCAGATTTTTGTGATTGAATAAGTTTTTTCAGTAGCATAGCGAGTTGATCTTTATTTTCAGCATCTAAGCCTTGAATTAATGATTTTTCAATCGCTACGTGAGTTTCTACTGCTTCAAGCGTCAATTTTCGTCCCTCTGGTGTTATTTTTACAATAACACCACGTCGATCAGCAGGATCTGGAATTCTAACAATGAATTTCTTTTCTTCTAATCGATTAATTCGGTTAGATAATCCACCAGAGGAAATAAGAATTTTCTTTTGCAGTTCTTTGGGGGAAAGTTGACGGTCAGGGTTTCTAGCAAGTGCTGCTAGCACTTCAAACTCCCCCACATTTAGATTGTATCGGGCCAAATTCGCATCAACAAATTGCGAGATATAATGACTCATACGTACTATGCGGGCGATAATGGGTAAACCACTCAAATCCAATGTAGGGACGGTTTCCAGCCATTCTTGTATTAGTGTATCAACAAAGTCTTTATCTGACATTTTTTTGATTTCTTTCATGACTAAAATCCAGTTTTAAGCTTACTTTTATACTAAGTCTGAATCAACCTAACTCTTTATATTTTCAATGTAAGTTTATCATGAAAAAGGATCTTTTCACACACTTACCCCTATTCAAGATATAGAACTAATAGCGGGGGAAGTAGAAACGCTATTTTTATATCTAGCTTACTATTTGATTTTTCGAGTATATTTTTTGTAATCTAGTCTTAGTCACTGTTTTATAGAAACACGACTAATTAGGTCTTCAAATTAACTCGAGATCCTTCAGCTTAAAAATTCTTTTTAGTATTTATTATATTTGATTTTGCATATATGTTTCTAGGGGGTAGAATGCCCATAGAGCATTCAGGAGAATATATGGAACCACTACAACTGTTTAAAATTTTAGGTGATCAAACAAGGCTCGATATTGTGTTGCTTTTGAAAGCATCTGGTGAGCTATGTGTCTGTGATATCTATACGGCCTTAAATTTATCGCAACCAAAGACTTCTCGACACCTAGCAATGCTAAGAGAATCGGGTCTTTTGCTCGATTCAAAACATGGTAAATGGGTTCATTATCGATTATCTCCGGCATTACTACCGTGGGTAAAAAATATCATTGATATAACGTATTTAACAGAAAAAAAGAGAGTATCAAACTTACTCTCAGCTATAGCGAAAACACATTCGATGGGTAATTGCGCAAGATAATTTTTTAAATAAACACATATGAAAAAACATATGTGTTGTGAGTGTAATAAGTACGAGGTTGTTATGTTTATTGCGGCATTAATTTTTGTTTTGACGATTACGTTTGTTATATGGCAGCCCAAAGGACTGGGTATTGGCTGGAGTGCTACAGCAGGAGCCGTATTGGCACTGATCTTTGGTGTGATCAGTTTCCAAGATATCCCGATTGTTTGGAACATTGTTTGGAATGCCACGGCGACATTTGTTGCCGTCATTATCATTAGCCTACTTTTAGATGAAAGTGGCTTTTTTGAATGGGCTGCATTACATGTTGCCAAGTGGGGCGGGGGTAAAGGAAAGCTATTATTCAGTTATATCGTGTTACTTGGTGCAACGGTTGCGGCCTTATTTGCCAATGATGGCGCAGCATTGATATTAACGCCCATTGTGATTGCGATGTTATTGGCACTTGGTTTCAACAAAGGCACGACATTGGCATTTGTTATGGCTGCCGGGTTTATCGCAGACACAGCGAGCTTGCCGCTGATTGTTTCGAACCTCGTGAATATTGTCTCTGCGGACTTCTTTAATATTGGTTTTACTGAATATGCGTCAATTATGGTGCCAGTGGATATTGCGGCGATTGTTGCAACACTCGTGATGCTGCATTGGTTTTTCCGTAAAGATATTCCTAAACAATATGATGTTACCAAACTGAGTGAGCCGACGTTAGCCATTAAGGATATGACAACCTTTAAAGCAGGTTGGTTAGTGCTGGTGTTACTACTGGTTGGTTTTTTTGTCTTAGAGCCTTTGGGGATTCCGGTTAGTGCGATTGCCGCTATTGGTGCACTGATCCTTTGGGTGATTGCAGCCAGAGGCCATACGATTAATACTAAAAAAGTCTTACGTGGTGCACCGTGGCAAATCGTCATTTTTTCCCTAGGTATGTATTTGGTTGTTTATGGTTTAAGGAATGCAGGGTTAACCCATTATCTTTCTGAAACGCTCAATTACCTTGCGGATAAAGGGTTATGGGTAGCAACTCTAGGCACTGGATTTATCACTGCATTTTTATCCTCAATAATGAATAACATGCCAACGGTATTAATTGGTGCGCTATCGATTGAAGGGAGTGATGCGACAGGATTAATTCAGCAAGCAATGGTTTATGCCAATGTGATTGGCGCCGATTTGGGGCCTAAAATCACACCAATAGGTAGCTTGGCGACATTGTTGTGGCTGCATGTTTTATCGCAAAAAAACATGACCATTACATGGGGATATTATTTCAAAACAGGGATTATCATGACGATCCCGGTGCTCATAGTCACACTTGTTGCATTAGTGCTTCGACTTTCACTGTTAAATTAAAGGTAACCCCAATGAATGAGATCACTATCTACCATAACCCTAATTGCGGTACTTCGCGCAATACCCTAGCCATGATCCGTAATAGTGGGGTTGAGCCAACGATTATTTACTATCTAGAAACGCCACCGACTAAGGATGTGTTAGTACAACTTATCGCCGATATGAAAATCACAGCGAGGGAGCTATTACGAAAAAATGTTGAACCTTATGAACAATTAAATTTAGAACAAGATTGCTATACAGATGACCAACTCATTGATTTTATGTTGCAGTACCCGATACTGATTAATAGGCCGATTGTCGTCACTCCGCTAGGCGTAAAGTTGTGTAGGCCTTCAGAGGTAGTGTTAGATATATTGCCTAATCCCCAACAAAGTGAATTTATCAAGGAAGATGGTCAAATAGTGATTGGTCGTCACGATGTAAAAAATGCAAATATAGAGTCTGATAAGCATAAACCTTAAAAAAATTAATGGGATTGAGTGTTGTTAGTAACTTCAACACTCTGTCTGTGTTTATGCTGTTAATTAAATAAAATATGAGATATTGCCCCAGAAAATGCGGCTGCGGCACTTATCCCTTGAAGCAACCTTAAGATATCAAGAATAAGTACATTTGTGGAAAATGAAATGAGTACACTGAATAATGAAAAGAAAAATAAGCCCTTCTTATATTTTTAAAAATAAGTGTAATAAAACCATACTAACTTTATAGGTATTGGAATTACCATGATGAATTTTTTATTAAGTAGGGTTTCTTTTAATTAATATTATTTAATTTATTTTCTTTTAAGGAATTTACGAGGTTTTATTTTTGTATTTATGGTTGCTAATGGTTTTTGCAGTTTATTTGATTAGTGCTGTGTAGGTTTCTGTTTTTTAACTGAGTATACTGAATTAATTACGCTATTTTTCAATTTAATAGTAATGAAAGTGTAATGTTGATGAATGATTTCGGAGGATAGATTTATTTTTATACCTATTAAAATTAAGAATGCGGGAAAATGTAAAAAATATGTTTTTAAATCTGATTGTTATTAATTAAGGAGATGCCTTGTTTTTGATTGAAAATTATGAATGTTTCACTGGCTAAAATGATTTTTTATTTTTCGATGTTAATTAGTCATTTATGGTTAATCATTTATCGATTATTAAAAAACGTATGAATTATTTTTTATTATCTAATTTGTTTTTTTTTATTGATTATCTGAGTGATCACTCTATTATGAATGTAATTTCAATTGTGATAATCATTCTAGTCATTTAATGAAGTAATAAATATCTCTAAATTTTAAATATCATTATGTTAATTTAGGAGTATCCATGGAAAATGTATCGTCAGTTTTGGATGTCCCAAATACAGCATTTATGCTGCTTTGTACCAGTCTTGTTATGCTAATGACTCCTGGGCTTGCTTTTTTCTATGGTGGATTAGTTTCGCGTAAAAGTATTATTACCATTATGTCCCAGAGTTTCTTTTCTATGGGGTGGGTGGCAATTATTTGGTTTGCGGTTGGGTATTCATTATCGTTTGGTCCTACAATTAATGGGATTGTTGGCGACCCACTTTATTATGCATTCTTGAATAACATTGATCCTCAGACGATGTATACCGGTAATGATGGTGGTTTGCCAATACTGGTTCATTTTGGATATCAAATGATGTTTGCGATTATTACGCCCGCCTTAATTACAGGGGCTTTCGCAAATAGAGTTAATTTCCCTGCTTATCTCATCTTTTTAACCTTATGGACATTATTTGTCTATGCACCATTCGTTCATATGGTCTGGAGCCCAGATGGTATTTTTGCTAAATGGGGGGTTGTTGACTTTGCGGGTGGTATTGTCGTTCACGCAACAGCCGGTTTCGCTGCAATAGCTTCAGCGTTATATGTAGGTAAAAGAGTCGTTAAGTCAGATGGTACTCATAATATTCCTTATATTGCACTTGGCGCGGCTTTATTGTGGTTTGGTTGGTATGGTTTTAACGCTGGGTCTGAACTGCAAGTCAACACCGTAACCGTTTCGGCATTTATTACTACTGATATTGCGGCTGCATTTGCGGCAATTACTTGGTTTATTATTGAACGCTTGCATACAGGCAAACCTAAACTTGTCGGCTTTTTAACAGGGGCAGTAGCCGGTTTAGCCACTATTACACCTGCTTCAGGTTATGTTTCAATTGGTTCTGCGGCAATTATCGGGGTTATTGCCAGTATCGTCTGTTATACCTGTGTTTTCTTAGTCCGACGCCATTTAGACGATGCATTAGATGTATTCGGTGTGCACGGTGTTGGTGGTATTACAGGCTCGATTTTAGTCGGTGTATTTGCATCAACGGTTTGGAATGCGAAAGGGCCAGCAGGGTTAATTGAAGGTAACGGGATGCAAATTGTGAAGCAAACTGTGGCAGTTGTCTTTACCAGTATTTGGTCCTTTGTTTTTACAATCTTAATTCTTTGGATAATCAATAAATTTACACCAGTCAGAGTTGACCAAAGTGCGGTTGGTGACAATTTAGATACCGTTGAATTTGATGAAGACGCATATCGAGAAAAAGCAGATTAGTTATCAAATATATTATTTTTTGCAGTTTATCCTAATTGATAGGTTTATTTGAACCACTGGTTGGGATAGCTGCTAAATACAGCTGGTAATTTAGGATGGGCATATGAAAAAGAAAGTAGCAATAGCTATTCAGGCTATTTGTTTTATGGGGCTATCGATGAGTGTAAATGCTGCGGCTGATACTCAGAAGCCGCAAACTTTGCGCTTAGCGATAGGCTCTGAGCCAACCGAGGGGTTTGATCCAATGTTAGGTTGGAGCCACGGCAGCTATTTACTTTTGCATAGTCCATTATTAAAACAAAAAGCTGATTTATCATGGCATAGCTACATGCTTGAAAAATATGAACATTCAGATGACGGTAAAGAGTGGACATTAAAATTAAAAGACGGGCTTAAATTCTCCGATGGTTCCCCATTAACCGCAAGAGATGTTGTTTTTACCTATAACAATGCCGCAGCAAGTGGTGGAAAAGTCGATATGGGGAACTTTGCTAAAGCAGAGGAAGTTAACCCATCTACCGTTAAAATGACGTTATCTGCTCCGCAAAGTACCTTTATTAATGTATTAGGTTCATTAGGGATTGTTTCTGCGGATAAATATGATGCGAAAAAATACGCACATAATCCTATCGGGGCAGGCCCTTATCGCTTAGTGAACTTCCAGCCAGGCCAGCAATTAATTGTTGAAAGAAACCCATTTTATGCGGGGCCCAAAAACGATTTCGATAAAATGGTTTTTGTCTTCTTGAATGAAGATGGCGCTTTTGCCGCAGCTCAAAGTGGTGAATTAGACATTGTTCGTATTCCTGCAGCCGTTGCGAATAATGCAAAAGATGTGAAAAGAATGAAGTTGATTGAGCGCCATAGTGTTGAAAACCGAGGGATTTCCTTCCCAATTCCACCTGCGGGAGAGAAAAATGCGGCAGGTGACCCAATTGGAAATGACATTACTTCAGATGTCGCTATCCGTAAAGCGATCAACTACGCCATTGACCGTAAGCTATTGGCGGATGCGGTGTTAGAAGGTTTTGCGATCCCTGCATATACAGGCGTTGAAGGCTTGCCTTGGAATAATCCTCAATCTTCATTTAAAGATGGGGATGTCGAAAAAGCGAAAACTATTCTTGATGATGCTGGCTGGAAACTGAATAAAGACGGCTTAAGAGAAAAAGATGGCAAAGTGGCAAAACTAACGCTTTGGTACGCCAGCGGCGACAGCACTCGTCGTGATTTAGCTCAGGCCGTGAGAGCAAGCTTAAAGCCAATTGGCATTGAAATGGATTTAAAATCAGGCAGCTGGGAAACCGTTGAAAAATATATGCATGCCAACCCAACATTGTTTGGTTGGGGTAGCCTTGACCCGATGGAACTGGTTCATAACTACAGCAGCAAGGCTGCTGGCGTAGGGTTCTATAATGCGGGTTACTATAAAAATCCAGCTGTTGATAAGGTGATAGAAGAGGCACTTCGCCAGCCAGACCAAGATGCGGCTATTCCATTTTGGCAGAAAGTGGATTGGGATGGCAAAACAGGAACAGGTATTCAAGGTGACGCCGCTTGGGCTTGGTTAATGAACGTACAACATCTTTATTTATTGAATAATTGTGTCGAGCTAGGAAAGGGCGCACCTGAAATTCACGGCTCGTGGTCAGTGTTGAATAATGTAGATGACTGGGCTTGGACCTGCAAGTAATGCGGACAACCATCGGGCTTTTATTGCGGTTTATCTGTTTATTATTGGTGACAGCATTTGGGGTTTTTATTCTCCTAAGCTATTCACCAATAGACCCAATTAAAGCCTACATTGGTAATGATTTAATGCATGTTCCCCCTGAGCAATATTCATTGATTGCAGCTCGTTGGGGGCTTGATCAGCCTTTATGGATGCAGTTCTGGCGTTGGTTTTCACAGATATTACAAGGTGATATGGGGTATTCCATGCTCTATAACACCCCTGTTTCACAAGTGATTGCTGATAGGTTAGCACCTTCATTAGCCTTGTTATTATCGGCATGGCTATTTTCTGGAGCAATTGGTTTTGGACTTGGGTTGATTGCAGGGAGATACCTAAATAGATGGCCAGATAAAATCATCTCAACGCTATCTTATTTATTGGCTTCAATTCCTGTTTTTTGGGTTGGTTTACTTTTATTGTCACTTTTTGCTGTTTCATTACAGTGGGCGCCAATTTGTTGCGCTTGGCCGATAGGCTTAGATGAACAAACATCAACATTGTCACAAAAAGTGCATCACCTTGTGTTACCTGTAGTGGCTTTAGGGATGTTAGGTATTGGTAATATCGCACTGCATACGCGTTCTAAAGTTGCTGAAGTAATGAACAGTGAGTTTATCCATTATGCAAAAGCTCAAGGGGATAAAGGATGGCCGATGATCAGCTTTCATGTCGTAAAACATGCGATTACCCCTGCAATATGTTTACAGTTTGCCTCAATGGGGGAATTGCTCAGTGGTGCATTGCTAGCTGAAAAAGTGTTTGCTTACCCAGGATTAGGGCAAGCGACCATTGATGCGGGTTTACGGGGTGACATCCCTTTATTAATGGGGATCGTGATGCTATGTGCGGTAGTGATTTTCTTTAGTAATAGTATCTCTGATAGGTTGCTCAAGAGCGTGAACAAAGGAGTACTCCGAGAGCCATGACTTATAATCCAAATAAGGCCTTAATTAAGTTAGTTATTTCCTTATTGTGCTTATTTGCTTTAGGGGCTTATGCAGCATGGCTTTCCCAAACTGATGTAGAAGTGAATTTACTCGACCGCCGACAAGCGCCATCGTTGGTTCATTTATTTGGTACTGATAATTTAGGTCGAGACTTGTGGGACAGGGTATTCCAAGGAATAGCGACCAGCTTACAAATTGGTACCATCGCAGCATTATCGAGCGGAGTGATAGCGCTAGTGATGGCAAGTTTATCCTCTTTTAGTAAGACGATGGATTATGTTATTCGTGGATGTATTGATTCGTTGTTAGCGTTGCCACACTTGTTATTGTTGATATTGATTTGCTTTACATTAGGTGGCGGCAAAGTGGGGGTAATTTGGGCGGTTGCGTTGACACACTGGCCAAAGTTGACGTTGATCTTACGTTCCGAATTGCTCCGAGTGCAGCAAACAGATTACATCATGTTATCGAAACGGATTGGAAATAGTGCGTTCTACCGATGCCGATATGACTATTTACCGATGATCCTTTCACAATGGTTAGTGGGGTCATTATTAATGTTTCCACATGCGATATTACATAGTGCGGCACTGAGTTTTTTGGGTTTTGGTTTGTCTCCACATGAAGCATCGTTAGGTATTTTGCTGTCAGATGCATTGCGTTACTTAAGTACAGGTGCATGGTGGTTAGCTGTGTTTCCAGGCATTGCATTAGTTGGGTTAGTGCTGTTATTTGATCAGTTTGCTAAAGCGGTACAGCAATTATGGTTGAGGAGCGATTGATGTTAAGTTTTGATAACCTTACGATTGATGTTGCGAAATTCCGCTGGTTAGGCAAAAAACAGTGGTCACCGCTTTTACAAGATATTTCATTGGATGTGGCTCCTGGTGAAATGGTTGCATTGGTAGGTGGGAGCGGAGAAGGGAAAAGCTTATTACTACAAAGTAGTTTAGGTCTATTACCTGAAAATATGCGATGTCGTGGTGATATTGTATTAAATGGATGTCAGTTAACAGAAAAATCTAAACAGCAATATCGTGGTAATTCACTGTGCTATATCCCTCAAGGGATTAGTGCATTAAATCCTCTCATTAAGATAGGCCCTCAACTTGAACGTGCCGCTGTATTAAGTGGACAGCATATTAAAATGCATGACGTCGCGTTGCACTTACAACAATATAATTTACAAGCAGATTTAATCCATAGCTATCCCAATAAGCTTTCTGGGGGAATGGCAAAACGTGTACTCGCTTGTAGCGCGACACTCTCTCAAGCTGAATATATTCTTGCAGATGAAATTTCATCTTGGCTAGACGATGAACATGCGATGCAACTTCTACAACATATCAAATCTCTTTGCTTTGATGGTAAAGGTGTTTTGTGGGTGACCCACGACCTTGCAATGGCTGTGCGTTTTGCTGATCGCATTGCGCTATTACGTAATGGTGTTTTAGAAGAAGTACTCAGTAGTGAAATATTAAAGCGAGGCGGAGGAGGGAAGTGTTTTCAATCTCTGTGGAATTCTTTGCCTGAACAACAATTTATAAATTGGACCCAGTGAATAAATATGATTTAAAAATTGAATTTAATAAATAGCCAATACGTATCCAGTCTTATTTGGATTAATTAAATTGGAATGTTTATTGAGAAGGATTTTATTTATTTAACTCGTCGTTATTGGATATTTAACTCAATTTATATTTTACAAATGAAAATGAGTTATTGGTTCGTAAAATGAATACTTATCAGTATTAACAATACTAAGCTTTATCAATTGAGGAGGCGTTATGCAGTTAACCCCAAGAGAAATTGAAAAATTGATGGTTTACACACTCGCAGACGTAGCTGAAAAACGCCGTGCGCGTGGTGTGAAATTAAATTACCCAGAAGCTGTTGCCATTATTACGGTTACCGCACTTGAAGGTGCACGAGATGGTAAAACTGTTGAAGATGTAATGAAAGAAGCGGCGACTGTTTTAACAAAAAAAGACGTTATGGATGGCGTAGGGGACTTAATTCCAAATGTGCAGGTTGAAGCGATTTTTACTGATGGTACTCGCTTAGTGACAGTCCACAATCCGATTAAATAAATGAAGGAGAGGTGAATCATGAGTAATTCAAAAGCAGACATTAAAGTTCCGACTCCTTTAGGTGGTGTTATTTTTGCTGATGAGCCTATTGAGTTCAACGTTGGCAAACCTGAAACAAAAATTAAAGTTCGTAATACAGGTGATAGACCTGTGCAAATTGGCTCCCACTTTCATTTTTTTGAAGTTAACCACGCATTAGAGTTCGACCGTGCAGCGGCTTACGGTAAGCGTTTAAATATTGCTTCTACAACGGCAATTCGTTTTGAGCCAGGTGATGAAGTGGAAGTTTCTCTGATCCCTTATGGTGGAAAGCAAAGTGTCTATGGGTTTAATAACCTTGTTGATGGTTGGGCGGGTGACAACGTTGCCGCTACTGAGCGTCCTGCTAAAGCAATCGCTTTAAATAAAGCAATTGCTCGTGGTTTTAAGCATAAGGAACAGTAAGCGCGTTAGATGTCAGTAATGATAAATAACAATGCACCTTCTTAACGTTAAAGGTAAATAACATGCCAAAAATTTCTAGACAAGAATACAACGGTTTATTCGGACCAACAGTTGGCGATAAAATTCGTTTAGGCGATACCGATTTATATATTGAAATCGAAAAAGATTTACGTGGATATGGCGAGGAGTCTGTCTATGGTGGTGGTAAATCTTTACGCGATGGTATGGGCGCGAATAATACTTTCACGAGTGATAACGGTGTTTTAGATTTAGTGATTACTAACGTCACCATCGTCGATGCGCGTTTAGGTGTGATCAAAGCCGACGTGGGGATTAAAGCAGGCAAAATTGTTGGTGTTGGTAAAAGCGGTAACCCAAATATTCAAGATAACATCACGCCAGGTATGGTTGTTGGGGTATCAACGGATGCTATCTCTGGTGAACACTTAATTCTAACGGCTGCGGGTATTGATACTCATATTCACTTAATTTCGCCGCAACAAGCTTATGCGGCGTTATCAAACGGTGTGACAACCTTCTTTGGTGGTGGTATTGGCCCAACCGATGGAACTAACGGTACGACAGTAACGGCAGGCCCTTGGAACATGCGCTCCATGCTACGCGCTATCGAAGGTTTACCAATTAACGTAGGTATTTTAGGTAAAGGCAACTCTTATACTCGTGAACCACTGATAGAACAACTGGTCGCGGGGGCTGCTGGCCTAAAAGTTCACGAAGACTGGGGCGCAACAGGAAATGCGATTCGCCATGCGTTACGTATTGCTGATGAATTTGATGTCCAAATCTCAGTGCATACAGACAGCCTAAATGAAGGCGGTTATGTTGAAGATACCATCGAAGCCTTTGAAGGTAGAACTATCCACACCTACCATACAGAAGGTGCTGGTGGTGGACATGCCCCTGATATTATAAAAGTTGTTAGCCAGCCTAACGTACTACCAAGCTCAACAAACCCAACCTTACCGTTCGGTGTTAACAGCCAGTCAGAGTTATTTGACATGATCATGGTATGTCATAACTTGAATCCAAATATCCCGTCGGATGTTTCATTTGCAGAGAGCCGTGTTCGCCCTGAAACCATTGCAGCAGAAAACGTGCTACATGATATGGGCGCTATTTCGATGTTCTCAAGTGATTCACAAGCGATGGGGCGTGTGGGTGAAAACTGGTTACGTATTGTTCAGACAGCCAACGCGATGAAAGCGTCTCGTGGCAAGCTGCCTGAAGATGCGCCAGGCAATGATAACTTCCGTGTCCTACGTTACGTGGCAAAAATCACCATCAACCCAGCGATTGCTCAGGGTATCAGCCATATTCTAGGCTCCATTGAGGTCGGCAAAATGGCGGATCTCGTATTATGGGACCCACGTATGTTTGGTGCTAAACCTAAACTGGTTATTAAAGGTGGCATGATCAACTGGGCAGCAATGGGCGATCCGAATGCTTCCCTGCCAACACCACAGCCAGTGTTCTATCGTCCAATGTTTGGTGCAATGGGTAAAACCGTTAACGACACTTGTGTGACTTTCGTTTCACAAGCTGCTTTAGATGATGGCATTAAAGAAAAAGCAGACCTTGAGCGGCAAGTGGTTGCTGTCAATAACTGCCGAGCGATTGGAAAGCGTGATTTAGTGCGTAACGGTGAGACACCAAATATTGAAGTTGACCCTGAAACCTTTGCTGTAAAAGTAAATGGTGAACATGCAACTTGCCAGCCGATTAGCGAAGCCGCAATGAATCAACGTTATTTCTTTAGCTAATTGTACATGTTTGGATTATCTGCCCGCCAGTGGCGGGCAGAATTAACATAAAAGGTAATATTATGATCATTATTGAACATATTCTTGGCAATGTTAAAAAAGACCCAGTGTGGCAAGCGCGCCAGAAAAATGCTGACGTTGATACGTTGATCCTTGATCAACGAGAAGCACAGAAAAGCCGCTGTCGTAAAAATACTGAAAAAGGCCAAGACTTAGGTATCGCGCTGGACAGAAAAGTCTTGTTGTCGGATGGTGATGTCCTGCTATTTGATGAAACAACCAATACAATGACGATAGTTCAGATCTCTTTACGTGACGTCATGATGGTCAATTTATCCCACCTGAAAAACCTAAGTACTGAAGAGCATATTCGTATTAGTTTCGAATTAGGGCATGCATTAGGTAACCAGCACTGGAAAGCCGTTTTAAAGGGTGATCTTGTTTACGTACCACTGACGGTAAGTGAAAAAGTCATGGGTTCGGTCATGCGCACACATGGTTTTGGTGAAGAAACATTTGCCTTTGTGAAAGGTGAAAGCATTTTACCTGAATTGAGCCACTCTGAAGCGCGTTTATTATTTGGTGGTGCAGAGGAAACAGATACGCATGTTCATGTGGAATTAGGGCAGATCCACGGGCACAGTCACAGTCATGATCATGCACACAGCCACGATCATAGTCATGATCACAGTCATGATCACCATCATGACCATGGGCACACTCATACACACAAATAACGTTCGTGTTCATGAGTAAGGAAAGTGATATGGAAGCATCTGACCTAATTAGAATTATGCAGTTTGGTGATTCAGCGCTACCAATTGGTGCATTTACATTTTCAAATGGGGTTGAATCCGCCATTCAAAAAGGTGTTGTCCACGACAAAGAAACGCTGAAATCTTTTGTTCATACGTCTTTGAGTGTCGCAGCTCATTCAGATTGTATCGCCATTGTGGCGGCTCATCGTGCTGCTATTGCTCAAGATAACGACACATTAGCGAAGGTTGATTGGGCGGTACATAACCGTAAATTGAATGAAGAAGCACGCATAATGACAACCCGAATGGGGAAAAAACTCGCTGAAATCTCAGTCCATATTTTTGAGAACCCACAAGTGAGTGGGTGGCTTGCGAAAATCAAAGCTAATGAGGTTCCAGGGACTCAGCCAGTAACACAAGCCATTGTTATGGCTGTTCAAGGGATCGCGGAAAGAGATGTTGTTGTGATGCACCAATATGGTATTGCCATGACCATTTTGAGTGCTGCGATGCGGCTAATGCGTATCACACACTATGAAACACAGCATATTCTTTTTGAATTAAATGAAGAAATTAAGGTTTTTTGTGACATCGCAGCTAATGGTGACATAGAGCAAATGTCCTCATATGTTCCTGTGATTGATGTCTTAGCTGCGGTACACACTAAATCGTTTGTCCGTTTGTTTATGAACTAACGAACAACTAAAAATTTTGGGGAAAAATGATGAAAAAAATGACTCGGATCGGAATTGGTGGACCAGTAGGTTCAGGAAAAACAGCAATTATTGAAGTGATCACCCCGATCCTCATTGAAAGAGGTATTAAACCGCTAATCATCACGAATGACATTGTGACGACTGAAGATGCAAAACAAGTAAAGCGCACCTTGAAAGGCATTCTTGATGAAGAGAAAATTTTAGGTGTTGAAACAGGGGCATGTCCTCACACTGCAGTACGTGAAGACCCAAGTATGAACATTGCTGCAGTTGAAGATATGGAAGAACGCTTCCCTGATAGTGATGTGATTATGATCGAAAGTGGCGGTGATAATTTAACTTTAACCTTTAGCCCTGCACTTGCTGACTTTTACATCTATGTTATTGATGTGGCTGAAGGTGAAAAAATTCCACGTAAAAATGGTCCAGGTTTAGTTCAAGCCGATATTTTAGTTATCAACAAAATTGACTTAGCGCCTTATGTTGGTGCCAGTCTTGAAGTGATGGAACATGATACCAAAATTGTTCGTGGCGACCGCCCTTATATACTGACTAACTGTAAAACGGGGGAAGGGGTTGTTGAGTTGGTTGATATGATCATGGATAAATTCCTCTTTACGCACCAAGTACCAAGGGGGTAAAGATGACGAATTTCAGGGCAGATATAGCAAATACTCCAACGCGTGTTAAAGCTCATATTTTAGGCAGCAATGCACCTGAACTCGCCGCATATCAAGATGAACCGAAGCAAATGCAAAGTGGTGCTGTTGGTAAAAGTGGTTACTTAAAATTAAGGTTTGCTCAAGGAGAGTATCGTAGTGAGCTGGTGGAAATGGAGCGTCGCGTTCCTTCTTTAGTGCAAAAAGCGCTGTATTGGGATGAGTTGATGCCCCATCTACCCTGCGTCACTATGATCTCTACCTCTGGCAGTTTACTGCAAGGTGATAGGCAAGCCCTTGATATTATAGTTGAAAAAGGTGCTTGTGCTCATGTGACAACGCAATCTGCGACCAAGGTTCATATGATGGAAGCCAACTATGCCACACAGTACCAGAATATTATCGTTGAGGAAGATGGGTATTTAGAGTATTTACCCGATCCTATAATTCCTCACCGTAATTCTCGGTTTATTACTGACACGCGGATTAATATTCATCCAAGTGCGACAATGATTTATTCCGAAATACTCATGTCGGGCAGGAAATATCACCACCCAGATGAACAGTTTGGATTTGATGTTTTTTCATCCCATATTCGAGCAGAATCATCGTTCAATAAAGAATTATTTGTTGAGAAATACATTTTAGAGCCAAAAAAATCACCGTTAAATCTTAAAGCGGTTATGGATAGCTTTGATACTTTTGGCAATGTTATTTTACTGACACCTAAAATTCATCATGAGCGTATTTTAGAACGTCTAGATGCGATATATGACCCGAAAAATGAAATTGCTTTTGGTGCAACTCAATTACCGAATGACTGTGGATTAATATTTAAAGCATTGGGGGTTGATAGTCCAAAAGTGAAGGATGCTGTCAGATATTTTTGGCAAATAGCGAGAGAAGAGATATTAGGTATTTCGCTACAAGAACCTTTTTTATGGCGTTAAATGCGGTTTATTACATTAAATGTTTATTATTGCATTTAATACAAAATAGTAATGGTTGTCATAAAGTGACTGAAATAACCAGTTAGGTTATCAAAGTAATTTATTAATATATTATCAGTAGAGTAATTTTTATGATTTCTCTACTGATATTCCTATCAAGGAATTTCATGATGGAAAAAATAATAAATCAGAATGCTTGGAATAAGTTAGCCAGCAAAAATATAGCGATACAATTTATTGATATCGTCTTGCGTGGCTGTGCTCAAGTTATGTTTCAAAATAACGCACTCACCGGACTTCTATTTTTTATTGCCATTTTCATCGGTGCGTTTTTAGAAGGCATGCCGCAAGTCGCTTTAGGTTGTTTGTTAGGTACCATTGTGGCTACACTTACCGCTTATATTAGTAAATTAGATACTGAATCACTGCGCTCGGGGCTTTATGGATACAATGGTTGCTTAGTTGGGGTTGCTCTTCCTACTTTCTTAGAGAATACCCCATTTGTTTGGGTAAC
Source organism: Providencia sp. PROV129 (assembly GCF_028482245.1). NCBI lineage: Bacteria > Pseudomonadati > Pseudomonadota > Gammaproteobacteria > Enterobacterales > Morganellaceae > Providencia > Providencia sp. PROV129. The sequence goes on along the minus strand of NZ_JAMPQD010000010.1, from coordinate 210,843 downwards.
AATCGTATTAGGGAGTATCGTTTCTGTTATAGCGACTATCTCTTTAATGGATTTTCTAAAAAACTGGAAAGTTGCAGCATTAACAGCCCCTTTTGTTTTAGTATCATGGATCATTTTACTCGCGAGTTACAATTTCTTAGGTATTGAAGGTGTTGCATTGCCGACCCCCGCATTACCTAAACAACTTATTGAACCTATTGGGTTAATTCCTCATAGCGATCTGGTTGCTGATATTTTCCGTGGTGTCTCGGAAGTATTTTTACTCAGTAGCATGATTGTCGGCATTCTTTTTGTCATTGGTCTTGCGGTTAGCTCTATATGGGCAGCGATATTTGCCGTATTTGGTTCTCTTCTGGCTTTTATTGTTGCAACTCTTTTAAAAGGTGATTTTTCGAGTATTCATACTGGTTTATATTCATTTAGCGCTGTATTAACTGCGATTGCTTTAGGTTCTACCTTTAATAAACCGAGCTATCGAGTGGTCGTTTATGCCATCGTTGGTGTGATATTTACCGTATTTGTTCAAGGGGCACTCGATATTATTCTTGAACCATTTGGTATCCCGACCTTAACGATGCCATTTGTTCTAGCATCATGGCTATTTCTAGTACCGAATCAAGATATTATGCCTAAGCATCGGCAGTAATATTTGCACTAAAACTTTTTGGTATTCAATTATGAAAAAAAATGCAATATATAAATATATTCAAAATATGAGAATGCTACGCTTAGTGCTCTCATTATTAATACTTGTAGATGGGATATTGATTATTATCCCCATCATCTCAACTTATGATTTTCATTTATACCCTCAGCATCTAGGTTTTGTTGATTGGCTACAATCTTTAGGATTAGTTAAGTTATTAGATATTCCAAGATTTGCTATTGGAGTTGTACTCATTATCCTTGCTATTCCTACATATTTAGGCCTGCGGATCGGTTGGTTATTTAGCTGCTTTATGCTGTTTATTATTATGTTAATTAACTTGGTATTAGCAAGGGAAAATGTCCTGACTGGAACTTTTTCACTGATAGTACTGATTATTGCTGTTGCAAATTGGAAAGCATTTAATCGACATAGCTTATCTGGTGCAGGCTTTGTTGCTTTCATGAGCTTAAGCGTATTATTGGGTTATTCTGTATTTGGAACTTTGTATTTAGGCGAACAATTTCAACCCCATGTTACTGATATTTCATCAGCATTTTACTTTGCTCTGGTATGTATGACGACGGTGGGATTTGGTGACATTATTCCAATTAGCGTTGAGGCAAGACTGTTCACCATTTCGATTGTAATTTTAGGTATTACAATTTTCACAACCTCTATTGTTTATTTTTTAGGGGTATTTGCAAAAAGCACACAGGAAATTGTTAAGAAGAGATTATTCCGTATGAAAAACCACTATATTATTGTTGGCGCAAGCCCCCTAGCTTTAAACACCTACCACGGATTAAGAAAGCGCGACTTAGATGTCATGGTGCTTTGTCATGAAGATCAAAAAAAGAGCTATCCAGATAATGCACAAGTTATTGTCACAGCGCAAATTAATAAACATACATTAAATAGCGCTAACTTAGATCAGGCAAAAGCGTTATTTATTTTAGGTGACTCTGATTCTGAAAACACCATTTCTATGTTGGCTGCGAAAGAAATTGTTGGTGGAAATATTAAAAGTGTTATTGCTGTAAATGATGACAAAAACTACGAAAACATGCAGCTACTACATGCGGATTTACTCATTTCGCTTTCATCTTTAGGAAGTGAAGTTCTGATTAAAATGATCTTTGGTGAAAACATTAATAACCAAGTGATGGAAAATATTATTTTTTCAAACAACATATTAGAATCATAATATGCTGGAGTCCCAATAGAAAATTGCTGCTGTGGAGTATCTGCAGCTTTATCATTTATACGAAGAAATAAAAATATAGATAAGAGATAGAGAGTTTATTATGGATCTAACCGTTATTATTTTTATTCTAGTGTATGTCGCAATGGCTTTTGGGACTTTCCCAGGGATTAAAATTGACCGTACTGGTGCATCTGTAGCGGGGGCATTGGCCATGATAGGGTTTGGGATTATCTCGCCCAAAGTATCTTGGAATGCAATTGATTACAGTGCGATTGGATTACTATTTGGCTTAATGGTGGTATCTGCATCATTTACAGTATCAGGATTTTATCACCAAGCGGCACAAAAAGTGGCGAGCTTAAATATTAGCCCACCTAAATTAATGGCTGTTTTTATTATTGTTGGCGCACTTCTTGCCTCGGTACTTACAAACGATATTGTTGTGGTGGCGATGACGCCTTTATTGGTTTCCGTTACATTATCTCGTGGTCTTAACCCAATTCCATTTTTACTTGGCTTTTGCTTTGCGGCCAATAACGGTGCCGCAGGTTCTTTAATTGGCAGCCCTAAAAATATGGTTGTGGCACAAGGATTGGATTTATCTTTTATTGGCATACTCAATATTACGGCTATTCCAGTCTTATTTTCAATTCCCATTGTATGGTGTGTGATCACTTTGCTTTACCGTAATCGTTGGTATTTATCTGACGATAAAAAGTCAACATTGTCCAATGGCGAACCTTCGATTATTGAATTCAATTGGTGGGAAACGATAAAAGCCGCTACGGTTTTATTTGCGGTTATTCTCGCTTTTTTATTTAGTGATTTACCTCGTGAGCTTGTTGCATTGTCAGCAGCCTGTTTTTTATTGTTAAACAGAAAAATAGCGTCCAGTGACATGTTAAAGCATGTTGATGGAGACTTAATTCTTTTAATGATGGGGTTATTTATTATTAATACCGCATTTTCTAATACTGGTATCCCTCAGGAGATATTGCATTATCTATTGGGCAAAGGTATCGACCTAAATAGCCCTATTACGTTATTTTTGGTCACCATCGTAATGAGTATTTTTGTAGGGACGACACCAACGGTGATTTTATTGATCCAGTTTGTTTACCCTCATGGCAATGTCGATTTGTTAGGTGCTGCGTTAATTTTAGGGGCCTGTTTTGCGGGTAATATATTTATATTTGGTAGTATTGCAGGGATTATTGCTGTTGAGCAATCCTCTGCGCATGGTATTAAGATATCGTTTTTAGAGTTTACAAAATCAGGCGGTATTATTTCCATTATTTGTATTTTTATTGCTGTTGTTTGGTTATCCATCTATTAGTTTATAGAGAGTTTCAACATGTTAGAAGTCAAAAACTTATGTATAAAGCAAGATAACCGTACATTATGGGATTCACTGTCATTTTCACTGAATAAAAATGAGCGACTAGGGATTTCAGCACCGAGTGGTTTTGGTAAAACAACATTAGGCCGTGTATTAGCCCAATGGCAAATACCTGCACAAGGAGATGTGCTATTTAATGGAAAAAAATTGTCTCAAAATGAATATTGCCCTGTTCAGCTCGTTCCTCAACATCCTGAAAAGTGCTTTAACCCTTATCGGACAGTCGGTGAAAGTGTGAAGGATGCTTGGGAGCCTGCTCCATACTACCTTGAACGTTTGTTTATTAAATCAGAGTGGTTGGCTAGAAGACCAAATGAACTGTCGGGCGGAGAGCTTGCTCGAATTGCCTTATTAAGAGCATTAGACCCAAGAACAAAAACCTTAATTGCAGATGAAATCACTGCACAATTAGATGCTCACTTACAGAAAGATATATGGCAGTTTTTAATTCAGCTCTCGGAAGAAAGACCATTATCGATGATTGTTTTTAGCCACAATAAATTCCTATTAGAAAAGGTATGTACATCGATTTGGAATATAACAATATCAGAGTGAACTATTTTAAATTATCAAAAGTATTCACTGGCTATTTAATTATGCTCATTTAATGACTGTTAATTTTTGATATTCCATTAATGTATTTAATTTAAATTCTAGAAATGATGTTTTTATATCTATGATATCAAATAGAGGATGCTGGAATGGTAGCTATTGATATTTTATTAGTTGGAGCTGGCGGAGGTATTGGTTCACTACTGCGTTGGTGGATTGGTCGCCTAGTGGGCGAGAGTTATCACGGGAAATTTCCATTATCAACGTTCATCATTAATATTTCTGGCGCATTTGTTATTGGTTTTTTAAGCCGTTATTTTTCTATTGATTGGGATGACCGCTATGGGACATTTCTACAATCAGCTATTTTAACAGGGTTACTGGGGGGGTATACAACATTCAGTAGCATGCAGCTTGATGCCTTGAAGTTGACTCAAACTAAACAAAAATTACTCGCACTCTTTTACTTATTAATTTCGGTTTTATTTGGGTTAGCTGCGGCATTTATTGGTGCTTGGTTAGCAAACTAACAGGGGCTAAAAATGAATATTATGATCTTAGTTTTTATTGGTGGTGCAATTGGCGCAATTTCCCGAGAATTACTGATGGTGTCTGTTCCTACCATGAATGATCACTTTCCCCTTGACATATTTATAGCAAATATTCTCGCATCATTATTGCTGGGTATTGTCGCTGGACTATTAATGAGGAAGAAAATAGGCCAAGGGATGAATGCATTTTTTGCCACAGGTGTAATGGGTGGATTATCAACATTTTCTAGTTTTGTCTATGGCGCCGTTGAGATAATGAAGTATCCAGGGGCTTTCTTAGTGGCAGTTAGTTACTTGATTTTAAGTGTCGTTATCGGGTTTGCTGCTATCTATATTGGATACTCAGTGAGTAATAAGCAATATAGTTAAATATGATACTGTTATTTTTAAGTTTATAATAGAACAAGGAGTTTTGAAATGAAAATAGCTAAATCAATATGGCATGGAATTACTTCAGAGCCTTATAGATTACAATTGTTTTTTGATTTAATACTTTTGGTATTATCACCTGTGATATTTATCAGCATAATTGGTTTTGACACAAAAACATTAAATATGGATATTTTCACTATTACATTAATTATTTTAGTTTATATTTACATTACACGTTGGTTTAGCCACTGGTATTGTAATAGAAGTAAAAATAAATAATATGTATGAAAACTTTTATAAGAGTGTAGTTGTTTTTTTTGTTATGGTTTTCTTCAATGGCAGTCTAAATATAGAGGAAGCTTCAACATTTACTTAAAGAAGGCTTCCTTGTTTTTATTACTATAAATTTTAATTTATGATTTTTCTTTTTTTAGGATCCTAAAAATATTTAAAACTAAGCTTGCAAGAATTGCAACAGCACCACCGATAAATGTCTCATATGCTCTTGATATCGGTAGTAAGTAACTTGGGTTATGTAAAAATTGAGTTTCTTCAAGAAGAAGTAGAACAAAAACAGTAATAGAAAATGTTTTTAGTAGATAATTTAAGCGGAAAAGTGTTGGCATGAAAAATATGATTAAAGCTAAAACTGCTAAGTAAATATAAGTTTCCTGTGATTTGGTTATGCTAAACATGGCAATAACAAAAACGGCTGCCAATAGACTTCCTAAAAACCTAAGTAAGGTAACCTTTATTATGTGCATTTCTTTTGGATGGAGTAACATAATGAATGTTAGAGGTGCCCAATAAGGTTTATATAAATTTAGATAGTCAGGTATTGAAAGACTTAAAAATAGAAAAAAACTGAACAAGAAAGCACGTATATATACTTTTTCATCACTATGATATATTTCCTTTGAAAATAATCCATTTTTAAATGCATGACTTTCAAAATTTTTATGTCTTAGTAAGCTAAATGTAAGCAGACTAATAGCAACCCCTGAGATAAAGGCCATCGGCAAGTCAAAGCTAATAGAGTCAAGTGTTGTTCCCATACAAGAAAAGATAATCAAAAATGGAAATGTACGATCTAAGTAATCATCTTTTTTGTAAAATAGGTAATAGCAATAGGAGAGGATAAATAAGTAAATATGAAAATAAATTGTTAGCTTTAGTATAAAACCAATCCCCCCACCAACGATAACTAAACATAATAAAAAAAATACATAAAAAATATTACTACTATCAGGCTTTGTATCATAAACGACATTAGAGAATAGTGTTGTTAAAAGACCAAATGTCCCACCTATGAAGCCAAATAAAGAAAAACAAATAGTTGAATTGACTATAGCAGTAATCAAAAAAACTCCATTATTTCTAAAGCTAATATATTTATTTTCTTTATTAATATCTTTCATGTTAACTACTCACTCTATCTTTTTGAGTTATTTTCACCATCTATCTTAGTCGAGTTATATCGTAAATTAAAGAATTGTTTTAGTATGTGATAACTCTGAATATACATTGAAAATATAAAATTATTTTTGTTGGCATGTGTTTTTTATAGGGGTTTAAAAATATTCGAATTATATTTAAACATATCATAAAAAGATATAGAAAAATAAACGATAGGTTTTATTCATTTCAATTTATATTTATGATGAAATAGACATTTTCCATTGATTCTTTATACGATAAAAAAATGCACATCCAACTAGCCCTAAATAGATAAAAGGTTCAGGTGTGAGTGTTTTGAGTGACAAAATGTAATGGCAAAGTACAAGTAAGAGGGTAGGGTAAAGTAGCATATGGACTTTTTTCCACCATGTACCTAACCAACTACGTATACAGTTTAATGAGCTAATAGCCATCAGAAATAAACATAGCCAAGCGATAGCGCCAATAACTAAATAAACTCGCGAATAAATTTCTTCAAAAAATAACCCCAAATTATTTATACCGATTTCAAGTAACAGATAACTGCTTAAATGTAGAGCTGCCCAAAAAAAACACCAGAGCCCAAGTGCTTTGCGTGTTTGAAACAATGTGGTAAATCGTAATAATTGAGCAATAAGTGGGATGCACGCAATCAGAACTAATAAACGTAACACAGTGATCCCTGTAAAATGTTGTATATCTTTAGTGGGATCGGCGCCAAGTTGCTGGGTATCTATTAAAAAAATTAACCACAACAAAGGGAGTAGAGCAACAAGGTGAATACTCCCTTTGGTTAACCATACTGTTAGTTTATTTTCTTGGGACATTAATAGTATCTCCGCAAGTCCATTCCTTGGTATAAGCTTGCCACTTGGTCGGCATATCCATTAAAGAGCAACGTGGGTTGCCGAGTTACTTGGCCTAAGCCACCTGCACCAATAAAACGTTCAGTTGCTTGTGACCAGCGGGGGTGGTTTACGTGAGGATTTACATTGGCATAAAAACCATATTCATCTGGTGCAGAAAGGTTCCACGTTGTTTCGGGCATTTGCTCAGTTAGGCGGATTTTCACGATAGACTTAATGCCTTTAAAGCCGTATTTCCAAGGAACGACTAGTCGGATAGGTGCGCCATTTTGGTTGGGTAAGCTTTTTCCATATACGCCAGTGGCCAATAAAGTGAGTGGATTCATTGCTTCATCTAAGCGTAATCCTTCCACATAGGGATAGGCTAACCCGCCACCAACATAACGACTTTTTTGCCCAGGCATTTGTTCGGGGGCGTAACGTGTTTCAAAGGCGACATATTTAGCTTTGCTCGTAGGTTCCACTAGCGCTAATAACTTCGCAAGTGGAAAACCAACCCATGGAATAACCATCGACCACGCTTCTACGCAGCGCATTCGATAAATACGTTCTTCTAAGGGAAACTTAGTGTTGATGTCATCTAAATTGAGAGTCATTGGATGGCTAACTTCACCCTCAATCGTGACAGTCCATTCGTCAGTGACTAATGTATGAGCATTATCGGCGGGATCTGACTTACCGAGTCCAAACTCATAAAAGTTATTATACCCAGTCACTTTATCTTCTGGTGTCAGAATAAGTGATGATTGGTATTCCTGAGGTTGAATAAATATCAGCGATTTTCTAGGCACGGTTGGAGTCGCGGGGGTATCGTCACTAAACCAAGAAAATAAACCTGCATTTGCCGTAGATGCAAGGGTTAATCCTGCGGCTCCGATACCCAAGGCTTTAAGAAGTTGTCGGCGTTTCATAAAAAAAATCGACTCATCTGTGATTTGAGACGTCGGAATTTTTGGTGTTTTTTTCATTGTGCGCTCCAGAGTAATAAGGTGGATTAAATCTGTTATATCAAACGCGCAAAAAATAAAGCTGACAGTAAGATGACAAATTTGTCATCTTACTTGATTGTAGGAAATCGGAGGGTAATTGTACTGGTACCTGAGCAGTGTTCAAAGCTTACTGACCCACCATGCAATTCAACAATTGCTTTAACAATTGCTAATCCTAAACCAGAGCCTTCTGTTGAACGAGCATTATCCCCCCGCCAAAAACGAGTGAAAATTTCCTCATTATCTTGCAGCAGATCGCCTTGGTTAGTGATTTTAATTTCTTGGTGGTTTGGATATGTAGTGATTTCAGTGAGTACGCGAGTTTGTGCGTGAGAAAATTTAATTGCATTTGAGAAAATGTTAATGAAAACTCGGGTGAGTAGTGTAGGGTCAGCATAAAGGGTTAATGACGATGGCTCACATGATAGCTCGATTTGTTTTTCTTGTGCATAGGCGGAAAATAGCTCATACACCTCATCAATAACTTGAAATAAAACGATGTTTTCGCGATTCAACGTAATGTTCTTATTTTCAGCACGGGCAATAAATAGGGTGTTTTGGATCATTTTAGCCAGTTTATCCAACTCTTCGATATTACTGACGATCATCGTTTCATATTCGGCAACACTACGAGGCCGCTGCAATGTAACCTCATTCTGCACACGAATAGCATTAATTGGGGTTCTTAACTCATGGGCTAAGTCATCAGCCAATTGGGTGAGTTTAACAAAATCATGCTTCAATCGTTGGCGCATGGTATTCATTGATTTACCCAGCTCTTTAAGCTCTTGCGGCAACTGCTCAATATCGATAGGGTTCTTTAATGTATAAATATCTGTTTTTGCTGTGATTTGGCTAAGCGATTGAATATCTGACAGTCCTTTTTTCAAGAGCCATATACTGAGTATCCCCATGAGTAATATTGAAAATGCTGAAACCAGCATACTTTGGGTTAAATATTGGGCTAAGATGCCACTGCGGTCGACCGATATTTTGCCGAGAACAACTTGTAAGGGCCCTTGTGGGGAGTTTGAAACGAAATATACGGAGGAAAAGGGGATCCCCTGCGCTGTTTTCCCATGGTTGATAACATTGAGATTTAATTGTTTTTGTGGCACTAATTTGAGTTGTTGGGTATCAAGTTGCGCATTATTTGTCGAAACTAATACGCGCCCAGCGTCATCCGAGATTTGGATAATATCTTGGCGCATATCCATCATGCTTTGGAAATACATGGGAAGCGTTTTGATATCAATACCACTGGAAATTAACTTGGCGAGCTGGTGGGCTCGGTTAATGAGTAAGTTGTTATCTTGTTCAACGAGCTCATTTTTAAGTGAGTGATACAAAACCCACGTCACCATACCTGCATTTACAACCATCAAAGCAATAAATAATGAAATAAGCTTAAAGCGTAGCGATTTTTTTTTCATTTTTCTGGCCTATTTAAGCGATATCCCATACCACGAATCGTTTCGATGAGTTTAACGTCAAAATTATCATCGATTTTCTTTCTTAGCCGGCGAATAGCGACATCAATAACATTGGTATCGCTGTCAAAATCAATCCCCCAAACTTCACTTGCAATTAATGCTCTCGGCAAGATTTCATCACAATGCAGTACAAAAAACAGTAAAAGAGAAAATTCTTGACGGGTTAAGGTGATTTTTATACCACCACGTTCAACTTCATGGCGAGTGAGGTCTATTTTTAAATCCGCAACCGCCATATTTGTAGATGTGGGTTGATGAACTTTTAAGAGATTTTTAACCCGAGCGAGTAATTCTGAGAATGAAAATGGTTTAACGAGATAGTCATTTGCACCGAGCTCTAATCCTTTAATTCGGTCGTCTACTGCATCGCGAGCGGTGAGGCAAATTACAGGAACATTTTTAGATGTCCTTAAAATTTTCAAAATGTCCCAGCCATCCATGCCAGGGAGCATAATATCGAGAATAACTAACTGGTAGTTATTCTCTAAGGCAAAATAGAGACCATCACGGCCATCTTGGGCAGTATCCACAAGAAAACCTGCTTCTTCTAAGCCATTTTTAACCCAATGTTGGGTTTTTATATGATCTTCAATTAAGAGTATTTTCATGAAATTCGAACGGTAACCTCAATTTGACTTTATTTTATATTAAAGAAACTTAGGTGTGTTTAACAATTAAAAATCATAGGGTCGTGGCTGTGAAGGCGATTTAGAGTGATAATACATTCTATTGTCTGCTCTGATTTTAGACGTATCATGGGCTTTCTATATTAAATATAGGCCTACTTAATAACGTTACTAAGTTAAGTAACATATTGAATATAAGTAATTTATTATGAATAGCACTCCCTCTTTTCAAGATATAATTTATCACTTAATCGGTAGTATCCCTGAAGGCCGAGTCGTGACTTATGGCACGCTGGCCAAAATGGCGGGTTACTCTACTTATGTACGACAAGTATGCCAAGTGATCCGCACGATCCCCGCAGACAGTACTTTGCCGTGCCATCGCATTATAAATGGGCAAGGGAAATTGTCTGTGAAAGGGGAGAGCTATACGCGACATAAAAAAGCACTTATCAGTGAAGGCATTATTTTTGATTCAAATGATAAGATAAAGCTGAAACAATATTTGTGGGAAGGGCTTAGCTAGAAGGGAAATTTCGAACTTCAATTCTCGACCTCACTGATGAATCCTCTCACTATGATTCTAAAACCACATAAATATGATTCTAAAAATCCCCTTTACGCTTAGTGAGCTAAACACTTCATTTTTTAACAGGCTAAGATAAGTCTTAAAAAAATATTTAAGATAAAATTAAACCCAAAATACGAGTGGGAAAATTTTATTTCATTAACTTTAGTGGTTAAATTTTAACCTAAATAAACATGGCGCGGGTTAAAAGTGTATATTGATATTTTAAATTGTATCAATTTGTAAATATTTAACTAAGTATTTTCACTACCAAAAAAGTAACTCTTTGTTATTCAATGATTATTTACTTTAAGTTTCATTTTTTTGTAACAAATACTTATTTTAATAGGGCGGTGTTTTTTTTTAATAAAAATAGATTTGCACTATCAATTATACAAACTAAATATTCAGACATATAATCATTCTAAATTTAACAAAGTGTCTAAAATTTATTATTTAATATAAAGGTTAAATAAAGATGGCTTATTTTTCTAAAGGGATAAATATAGAAATAGGACAGTATTTGCGAGGGATAAGGAAAGAGCAAAACTTAACAGGAAGTGAACTGGCAAAAAAGTTAAATGTGAGTCAACAACAAATTTCTCGCTATGAAACGGGAAAAACGAAATTAACGTTTGAAATGATGGACACCATCTTAGCACTATTTAATAAGTCATGGCGAGATTTTTTTAATCATGTAATAGATAAGCATGATAACGAAAGATTAAAATGCATTGTAATGAATGAAAAAAACTATTATTCGATCTTAGATAAAGATACAAAAAAAATGTGGCGATAATTTTTGCTCATGACAATTAAGAACAAGGCATGATAAACAGATAATACAAATAAATAAATTCAACTTGTCAAGGTGATAACTTTATTAAAAATAATCATTATATGGATTAATGATTATTTTTATCTAAAGTTGTTATGAACAACTATTATAGCAAAATATAAATCATACAGGATTAAATTAATATGAAATTAAATAAATTTGTAGTCGGCGCAGTATTAGCATCAGGTTTTGCTTCATTTGCAGCTATGGCCGCTTATACAGGTACCCCAACTAACGGTACAATTGAAATTACAGGTGAGCTTGTTAACTCTGCTTGTGGTTTAAGCGAAGAGTCAAGCCCTGTAAAAGTTAATTTTTACCAAATCCCTGTATCAAATTTAAAAAATGGTGAGCGTGCAGGTAATGTTAAAAAAGATATCGTTCTGCAAGGCTGTGATACTACAGTAGCTCAAACTGCAACTGTTACTTACACGCCATCTACAGTAAATCCGAATGATAGCGCATTAGCTGCATTTACTTCAGGAACAGCAAGCGGTGCTGGTATTGGTTTAAGAGATAATGGAAATCAAGATGTTGTATGGGGCCAGGCTTCTACAGCGGTTAACTTAACTAATGGTAAAACAACAATTCCATTTGTTGCATACCTGAAATCAGATAACGCATCTAATGCTGTTACTCCAGGTAACTTCGATTCTACAATTAACTTCCAAATCGATTACCAATAATTTGGAATTAATTTAGTGATTGTATGCGGAGTATTAAATACTCCGCAATACTGAGCCTAGAAATATAATTAAAGCGGTGTTACCCATGATAATTCGAGTTAAAAAAATAGCATTAAGCTCTAGTTTATTATGGCCCTTATTAAGCTGGGGAAGTGCTGTAAATAACACCCCAGGTGATATTGTTATGCAAGGCGAGTTAATTGAGGCTTCTTGTAATATCGATCCTGATAGTCGAGAGCTTTGGATTAATTTCGGGGAAGTGAGTGCACGTGAAATCACGCCTGATGCTAATTTACTTTTAAGTAAAAATTTTAATATAAAGCTAGTCGGTTGTACGCTTCCTTCCGAAGATAAAGGTAGTGCATCAAGAGCTCAAATAACAATGATGGGAAGCACTGTGGACCGCGGTCAGTTACTTCAAGTTAATGGCGATTCAGAAGGTTTTGGTATTCAATTAAAAAATTCTCATGGAGAAATACTAAAATTCAATACAAAGCTACCTGATTATACATTGCTCGAGGGACGAAACAGTTTGGAGTTTACTGCAACTTTAGTCGCTTATCAAAAATACATTAAGGCGGGTGAATTTGCAGGTGTATTGAGATTTAGAATGGATTATTTTTGAATAAATATAAAAATATTTGCGATTTTATTAAGAATCGGATTGGTCTTTTAGAATAGCTAGTGAATTCAGAGTGAATTAAAATGATTATTTTCAGTGGGAATATAAAAAAAATATTTGCAATATATATTGCAATGCTTTGTTACTCACCTAATATGTTAGCTAACGATATTGTTGAATTTAATACAGATGTATTAGATGTCGGGGATCGTAATAATATTGACTTAACTCGCTTTTCAAAAGACAACTTTGTATTTCCTGGTACTTATCTATTAGATGTTTATATTAATGGGCAATCATTATCGCAGCAAAAAGTTACTTATATCATTGACCCTCAGGATAGCGAAAAAACGCTCGTTTGTTTTACGCCTGAACAAATTGATATGCTGGCACTTAAAGAAGATGCATTAAAGAAAATTCAGGCGATCTCACCAGGATGCTCGAATATTTTACCTATATCAGGTGTCAAAATTAATAACTTCGAAGGTAAGCTTGATATCACAATGCCGCAAGCTTGGATGAAGTATTCAGACCCAAGCTGGGTACCGCCTGAGCGTTGGGATACAGGTGTTTCAGGTTTATTGTTCGATTATAACCTAAATGGTTCGATTTCACGTTCTTTAGTCAGGCATACAAGTAGACATTCTTTATCTGCTTATGGCCAAGCTGGAGTGAATTTAGGTGCATGGCGTTTTAGAGCTGATTACCAAGCAAATTACAATGAGCGTGGTGACAGAAAATTCGATTGGAATCAGTTTTATGCATACCGCCCTTTAATTCATATAGCGGCTAAATTAACTCTGGGTGAAATTTATTTAAATTCGCAAATTTTCGATACTATTCGATATACAGGACTTAACTTAGCCAGCGATGAGCGTATGTTACCACCAAATTTAAGGGGATATGCGCCGCAAATCAATGGCATTGCTAAAAGTAATTCAAAGGTGATAGTGAGCCAAGCAGGGCGTGTTGTTTATGAAACGACAGTACCTGCGGGGCCATTTAGTATTCAAGATTTGCAAAGCTCAATTCGAGGAACTTTGGATGTTAGAGTTGAAGGTGATGACGGTGATGTATCCACTTTTCAGATTGATACCGCCAATATCCCTTATTTAACTCGACCTGGTTATGTTCGTTATAACGTCTCAATGGGTAAGCCTTCTCGCTTTAACCATAAGCCAGAAGGGCCAATGTTTGCGACAGGAGATTTCTCTTGGGGGCTGAGTAATAACTGGTCGTTAATTGGAGGGATCTTATTTGCCGGCCGGGATTATACCGCACTTTCAGCAGGGTTAGGCCGTGACTTATCTGTATTCGGAGCTTTGTCTGCGGATGTGACACAATCAGTTAGCCGAATTCCTGGTGAAAATACAGAAACGGGGTCTTCTTTTCGTCTGAGTTATTCAAAATCTTTTGATGAAATAAACAGTACGATCACATTTGCGGGATATCGCTTCTCACAAGATAAGTTTCGCACACTATCACAATATTTAGATGAACGTGAAAACCGTTATTTAGGTATAGGTCGCCAGAAAGAGATGTATACCATCACCGCGAATAAAACGTTTTGGGCAGATGAGCCTGATTGGCGAACAACACTATTTTTAACTTACACGCATCAAACTTTTTGGGATCAAACATCTCAAGATAGGTATGGCTTGTCTGTTGGTCGAACATTCCGATTAATGGGCATCGATGGGGTTTCTACGAATATTGCCGCTTATCGTTCAGATTATCGAGGAAGACGTGACGATAGTGTCTCCCTTTCTGTCTCTGTGCCTGTTGGTGATAGCCGTTGGGCGGGATATGACTTACAAAATAGCGGAAGTAAAACAAGTCATATGTTGTCGTATAGCGATAATAGAGATTTCAATAACTTATGGCGAGTAAGAGCTGGGCGTAGTGGTGATGATCGTGTGCAATTTGACGGTTATTATCAAAAGCGCACTCAACTTGCTGATGTAAATACCAACGTCAGCTATCAAGAAAGACAAACTGCATCCATCAATGGGACATTGCGCGGCGGCTTTACCGCAACAGCCTATGGTGCCGCACTACATAATAGTAGCGCAACAACTGATACAGCCAGGATTATGGTCGATACCAATGGAATTAGTGGTGTGCCATTTAACCATGAAAAAACACGAACAAACTGGGCGGGTATTTCAGTGGTACCAGATATCGTGAGTTATTACAGCTTCGATACCCGTATTGATGTCGATAAGCTAAATAGTGATGTTGATACCAACAAAGCGATCGCAACGTCAACACTGACGGAAGGGGCGATTGGTTACCAGCGATTTGCTGTTGCCCAAGGTGAAAAACTGATTGCCACAATTCGCTTTAATAATACAGTTCCTCCGTTTGGGGCGGATGTGACCAACGCTGACGGTATTAATGTTGCAATGTTGATGGAAGATGGATTGGCGTATTTGATGGCTGTAAATCCTAAAGAAACATTAACGGTCTCTTGGGGTGGGAAAGCGCAATGCAAAATTCAATTACCTGAAAAAATTAATCCTGGTATGTCAGTTTTACTGCCTTGCCAATAATGAAATGACAATCAGAACAAGTTTTTAAATAAGGTATAAAAAATGGCGATTTGTATAAAAAAATGGGTGGGTGGTTTACTGGTAATTATGGCTGGAGTAAGCCAATCATATGCAGGAATATCACTAGATAGAACTCGGTTGATTATTACTGGTGCGGAAACCTCTTCGAGTGCTAATTTATCAAACACCAGTTCAAGTATTCCCTTTTTAGCGCAATCTTGGGTTGAAGATGCAAATGGGAAAAAAATTACATCTCCATTAGTTGTATTACCCCCATTACAGAGAATTAATGGCGGACAAAAAGGTGTTGCTCGAGTCTCAAAAACAGCGGAAATAGATAAACTTCCTCAAGATCGCGAAAGTTTATTTTATTTAAATGTTAGGGAAGTGCCACCAAAGCCAGATAAACCAAATGTTTTACAGTTAGCGATGCAATCGCGCATCAAATTATTTTATCGACCAACGGCAATTATTCCCACGTCAAAAAGTGCAATTTGGCAAGACCAAGTGACATTTTATAAGCAAGGAAATAACTGGCGAGCTGAAAACCCGACACCTTATTTTGTCACTATTATTAGTTTAAATAATAAGTTGATTACAGAGGGGGGGAAAAAATTAACGGATTTTCCAGGGGTAATGGTAGCGCCTAAATCTCATCTAGATATTAAGGTTAATGGAGCAGGTGAAAGCTTTACCATGATGTATGTGAACGATTACGGCGGCCATCCAGAACTGAAATACAGCTGTAATGGAAATATCTGTAAAGCACTACCACCAGAGCAACAGCCACGCTAGGAGTATTCGAATGAAAATTAAATGCTTAGGGTTTGTGTTACTAGGGGTCGGCAGTTTTTCTGCGGTTGCGGAAATGGCTGATGATAAAACCTCGCGTCAAACCTTATTGGATGTACACAGTACTGTGCATTTTCAAGGGAGTGTGTATGCATCGCCTTGCGTTCTTGAATTAAATACTCAGGAACAATATGTTGATTTAGGAGAGGTAAGTGCGCGGTCATTTCATCGTATTGGCGATAGAAGTACACCAGTGACTTTTAGCGTGAGGCTTAAAGATTGCCAGCGTGGTGCATCTAGATCCTTTGTAAATTCGGCGGGAGAAGCAACGCAAAATGGTAAGCGTTATTACCTAACAGGTGAAAGCGCGGTTTCGTTGAGTATTGCGGGGGATTCTGATTTCTATAATTCAGATTTAGTGAGAGTTAGTGGTGGTGTTAAAGGTGCGGGATTGCGTATTTTCAGCCAAGACCATGAGAATTTAATGCTTAACCAACCTAAAGGCTCATGGGTGCTTAAGCCAGGGGATAATAACATTACCTTAAACGCATCTTTAGAAGCAACAAGCCAAGTTGTTTCAGCAGGTAATTTTAGCGGATTAGTTAGGTTAAAACTGGAGTATTTATAACAATGTCTATATCCAACAATAAAATATTAAAAGATATAGCGATCGCGACTAGTTTGGCGGTAGTGGCATTGTTACCTCAGTCAGTATTTGGGTATCCACATGGGGCTGTAATACCCGATGGAGGGACCTATACATTCGAAGCAAGAATGAATAACCAGCTTTTGATAAATGAAAAAGACGCAGAGACGGTATTTAATTTTGATGTTACAGACTGGCCTTATTTTGATATTTATTGTCAAACTTATATGCAGCCTGGTGGGCCAGGTAACAACAATCCCGATTCTGGAATGACCTTTGATTTAATGTCAACAATACCCCAATCAATGCAAAATCCGGGTTATTTGACCTTAAATGAGTATTTCGATGTGAAAGTTGAAATCCAGCTTGGCGGGACGCAGCCTAGGAAAGTGGCTGTTCCAGCATCGAACTTGTGGAATGGGGGGTCTGATCCAATGGAGTGTAGGCCGACGAGTACAAATAGCCGTCCTTATGCAGTAACGCTTCGAACAGGCTCTAGCGGAACAGTAACGTTTAGGTTAAAAAAACCGATTATTAATGGAATTACCATAAACCAAGCGGAATTAGTTCAAGTATTTGCTAAAAAAGGAACCGCGACTAATGGATTAACGTCTTATCCACCAATTCCATCAACACGTGTTGTACTGGCTGCGGGAATTATTACAGTTGCTGATGAATGTACGATAAATGATGGAAATCCAATTAATATTGACTTTAAAGATGTTGCAAATACAAGTGAACAGTTAAATGGAATTAATTATGCAGAACCTTTTAATATCCCAGTGAAATGTAGAGGTGGAAGCTTTACGACGGGGGATCTGAACATCAAGTTATCTTTACTCCCAGGTGCTTCAGGTCAAGCCGATTTTAATGCGGATTATTACGGAACATTAAAAAATGGCGTGAAGCGAACAAACCTTGGCATTGTTATTAAAGAGAATTTGACGGGAGCATTAGTTAAACCTAACCAAGCTTATACTGTACCTAATTTTTTTAATAACCAAGGTACTTGGAATTTAACTGCGGCACCAATTGCAGCTCCAGGTAGCACAGTGGATGATGGTGAATTTACAGCGACAGGCACGATCCTCGCTGAATTCCAATGAGGTTAACAATGCAAAATAATAATCAAATATTAAACACAATTTATTTATCGGTATGTTGCCTTTTTTTATTTGGTTCAAATCAGGCTGTTGCAGATATTACTCATACTAATATGGGGAGTTATTCTTTTAGGGGTAATGTGATGGTTACACCTTGCCAAATTGCACCAGGTAGTGAAAAGGTGCCAGTAGACTTTAAAGAGGTTTCAGTAAAAGAGCTTTATTCAACAGGAAAATCGAAACCTTTATTATTTTCGATTCATTTAATAAACTGTAATACGTCTGTATTTAACGCGGTAACAGTAACATTTAATGGAGTAGAAAACACTAATCTCCCTGATCATTTAGCGATTAATGACAAAAGCGAAGCGAATGGAATCGGGATTGGGCTATTAAATTTAAATGAAACACCGATAGAGTTAAATGTTCCATCATTGGCGCAAAATCTGGCGGATAATAATACTGAGCTTCAATTTAAAGCTTATGTTGAAGCTGAACCAGAAGCTCGAACTAATCAGACTATTACATATGGGCTATTTTATAGCACTGCATATTACACATTAAATTATCAGTGATAAGTAAAATAAATACGATGAGTGTAATAAAAAAATCAAATAATTTATATTTATATAGTCAGAGTAATTGGGTTGTTATCGGTAGTGTGATTGTGTGCTTTGGAATTATATTTCACATCTATCTACCTAATTTAGGTGGGGCAGGATTTTCACTACCATTAAATATCGTTAGTGCCTTTTTTCTGGCTTTATTTTTAGTGGTGGCGATTTTTTTTCAAATAAAAAAGATAAGTATAACTTATTCATTAGCAAGTAATTTTATTTCATTAGGCTTAATTATCTTGATGGTGCTATGTTTTTTTTCGCCTGAGAACTATCGTTACAATGCTTACTTAACAGCTTATTGGTTATTAGGGATATTGATATGTTATCAGGTTTTAGTTCAATTTAATATTTCAAATGTAGTCCGTGAAATTATACTTTATGGAATACTTGTTGCTGCTATTATAGAAAGTATATTGGCGATGCTTCAAGTTTTTAATCTATTGCCATTAATAGGTCTACCTTATCCGCCATTAAATGGAGATAGGCCATATGGTGTATTTCAACAGGTTAATGTTTTTTCTAGTTTCATTTGCGTAGGAATAGCAAGTGCAGTAAGTTTGTTGATCAAAATAAAGAATGCTAAATGGTATTTAGTTGGCTTTATTGCTACTGCTTTGCTTTTAATGAGTGCAACAGTACCTTTGTCTCAATCATTAACAGGTTATTTAAATTTAATTTTTATTTTTATTGTTTTTTATTTAATTGCAAAGTATCATCGTAAAAAAATTTTATTTTTATTTCTGATTGTTATTCTTGGTTTAATAATTGGCTATGGAATCAAGAATGGTCTTAATATTATAGATACGACTGAAAGTAAATTAAATACATCACGAATTCGATGGGTTTTATGGCAGCATAGTTTATATCTTTTCAGCGAAAAACCATTATTGGGATGGGGCGTAGGAAGTTTTGAGTCAGTATTTTTAGAGCGATTTGGTGGTGGTTTACTAGAGACTAATGCAAGAATAATGTCACATCCACATAATGAAATATTACGTTGGATGGTCGAAGGTGGTTTTGTTGGGCTTATTGCGACAGTTTTAATTATTATCGGTGGTGTAGCTTTATTGCTATCTACATTTAAAAATAAAAATGAAAATTACATTTATTGGGTAGCGGCTTTGCCTATCATATTCCATATGATGACAGAATTTCCTTTGTGGTTATCGATACCTCATGGGATAGTTTTAATATTGTTATTACGCTGTGCTGATTCACCAAATAAAAAATATAAACTAAATAAGATGGTGAACTACTTTTTAAAAGGAATTATTATATTTGGCTCAGCCTTGTCCGTCATTCTGTTATACATGACATTACAAGCACAACAATACTTAACCTATATAGAAAAAACGGGACAGCAAATGTTGTTATCAATAGAAAAGCCTCTTTACCATAATTGGAACTATTTATTGATGTATGACCGTTATCAGTTTGATTTGAATATGGGGTATTTATTACGCTATAACGAAACGCAGGATATTAAGTACCTTAATTTATTTAATGATTGGGCCATGGACGCATCAAATTCATCTCCTGACATTAATGTTTATATTTCTTGGATTCTGGTTTTAAATGAGCTAGGTGAAAAGGATAAAGCAAGAGACGTTAGATATAAGGCGAGTTATTTGTTTGGCGAAAATGAAAGGTTAAATCAATTGAATTTTTAGTTGGTTATTATTGTTCTTCTTTTCTAAAAATAAAAAATTCTAAAGAATTTGTTGGTGAAAAATCATCAACAGATATGTGTTTTATTAATTAATATTTATCTTAAAAGGAAATAACATGAAAACATTAAATGCTATCGAAGCTGCTGCTGTAGTTGGTGGAACTAAACAAGTTTGTACTGATTCTTATGAAAGTATCATTGTTGGTGGTGTTTCATCTTGTAAATTAATTACAACTTGTACTGACAAGCATGGAAATAAAACATACAAAGCTAAAAATGTTGACGCTGCAAACTGTTCAGGTGCTGTTAAACCATAAGATTTAATTTAACTACCTTTAATTAATACATGGGGATGGACCCCCATGTATATTTTACTTTAAATTGGAACGGCTGTTATGAATATGCATTTTAAACCAATAACCATCACAATTTACACAATATTCGTTGCTGTGATTTCTTCACTCATGACGGTTTTGTTCTACCATATTTTCATCTTTAATACTTTTTCAAATAGTAACTTAGATGATTCTTCTTTTGTCGAGTTTAATACTGCACAAGTTTTATCAAGCCCAATAAAGGAAGATAATAGCATCATAGAAATATTTTCTTATGGTTGTCATTATTGTGCGTTAAGCAATGACAATATGGCCAAATTTGAAAAGGAGCTTCCAGAGGGTATTACGTTTAAAGCCATTCATTTAGCAATGGATAATAGCGTAGGGCTTGCTGCATACGCGCCTATTTTTGCAACCCTTGAAGAAATGGGGGTAGAAGCCGAATTACGTCAGGCACTTTATAACTCAGTTATCAACGAAAAACTGGACTTAACCAAGAAAGATATTTTAGATGTATGGTTAAAGCAGCATGACATTGACTCAGTAAAATATCATGAAATTAGCCAAACCAGCTCAGTTAAAGAACGTATTAAATATATGGCTGATATTACCCAGTATTACCAAATCACAGGCACCCCTGCATTTATTATTAATAAACGATATGTAGTTTATCAAGATCGTGATTTCCCTGAATTTTCAGCTTATATGTTGGAATTATTGGAAAAAAGCAATAAGGCGTCACAGTGATCCGGTTTTTAATTGTTTGGACGGTGTTCAGTGTAAAAAGCTGCTTAATACCGTTTAAAAAAGGATATGAAAATCTCAGCCACTATGGAATCTCTTCTTTTCGCTTTCTTTTGCGTCGAGGTTATATTGTCCCAGTTCTGCTAATCGCTAAACTGGGTTGCCGAATTGGGGTATTCGGTCGTAAATACCGTAATCAAAACAAAGTTGCAACGCAAAATTATCGCAGTTTAGTGGAGACGAATGGCAACGTCGATGCGAGATGGGCCGCAGTACAGCGCTTTATTTTGGAAGAAGCGGCTACATGGGGGCAAAACCGCCAAATTATGGCGCAATTACAAGCCTGCATTCTTGCCCTTGATAGTGTTGTTGCACCTTTGCATCAGCAAAATAAACCGATTGTTTTGGCGCCATTACATATGGTTTCTGATGTGCTGGCTACGATAGTCGGCTCTGGAGTTACTCCAGGCAACGCTACGGTAGTGGTTTCATCCAGTGCGGAGCAACAAAAATACAATGCCTCTGCCCGTGAATTAGGCCAAGTGAATTTGTCGTATTGTTCAATTCATCAAGACAATAAGTCATTAGCGACTCAATTAATGACTTTAATGACAGAAACTGCGACGGGCCAAAAAAATATGATTGTATTTCCAGATATCACGCCAGATTACACCATTCAAACTGAAGAAGGGATGTCGAGTAAATTATCGTGTCAGTTATTTGGTCGAGCAGCGAAATTACATAATGGGGTTGTACGTTTATCTAATGCGATTTCAGCGCAGGTCATTTTTTATCATCTGTATTATCAAAATGGCTTAAAAATCAAGATATATCCACCTATTGCTGCAAAGGATGTTGCAGCTCAAATGCCCGTTATTATCGAAAATTCAATTCGCGAATATCCCAATGACTGGCTTTTATGGCATAGCCATTCACTTTATTTTATTAGTCACTAATAATAATGAAAAATACTATTCCAAATTTTGTCGCTCAAGAAGAAACGAATGAATGTGGTTTGGCATGCATTGCGATGTTGGCCCAAACTCAAGGCCTTTCGCTTTCCCTTAATGCATTGAGGGAAGTTCATCCAGCTTCTGATCATGGAACTTCATTGATCGATCTTTCCTCAATTTTAGTAAATTATGGCATTTCAACTACGCCTGTCTTATTTGAGCATGACGAATTAAGTAGCCTGCCGCTTCCTGCGATTTTGCATTATGGCGCAAATCATTTTGTCTTACTTGCTTATCGTAAGGGAAATAATGTTTGTGTAATGAACCCTGCGATAGGGCAGCAATGGTTGCCTTTTTCTGCACTAAAAGCTGAAATTAGCGGTTATGCGCTGATTTTAGAGCCAGATACGGCATTGAAAAAAGTCGAATCACTTTCCTCTGAACAGGCTACAAACAAGGCCTCCACACAGAAAGTACCTCATGCGATGAGTTTGAAAGAAACCGCTAAGGTGCGAGGTATTTATTGGTTAATGACCTTTGTTTTCCTCGTTTCGCTAACATTGTTTTTAATGCCTGCAATGGTGAGTAATGCAATCAACCAAGCATTTTCAGATGCTAAAAATGCAGTGTTTCCTTATGGTTGGTTTATTGTCGCGTTTGTTGTTGCCACGCTACTTGCGCTCGGTGTTCGTATGATAAGCGAACGGTTTGTTAAACACTTTGTGTTAATTAACAGTGGGGTGGGTTTTTCGCGGTTAATGAGTAACCCTTTGCGATTTTTTGAAAAACGTGCACCAGGGGATATTTTCAGTCGTTTTGTTGCTTGGCAGGGTGCATTAACTGAGAAAATTGAGCTTGATAATGGGCTTAGAACTGATTGGATTATTTGCGCCATTGCATTGGGTGTG
The DNA here is from genome assembly GCF_028482245.1 of Providencia sp. PROV129. Taxonomy (NCBI): domain Bacteria; kingdom Pseudomonadati; phylum Pseudomonadota; class Gammaproteobacteria; order Enterobacterales; family Morganellaceae; genus Providencia; species Providencia sp. PROV129. Next base: position 187,669 of record NZ_JAMPQD010000010.1, on the reverse strand, counting down.
ATGTTTTGGATTGCTCCTGTTCTTGCCGTTATTTCAGCGGCAGGGGTGACCGTGATGGGGCTCATTAGTGTATGGGCAATTATTCGCGATCGTTGGTACACCCAGCAATTACAGCTTAAAGCTGCTGAGCTTAATGACTTTTTTATGGAAACCTTACAGGGCATTCTGACCATAAAAACAGCCGGTATCGAAGAGCAACGTAAGGCGCAATTTGCGTGGCTAAGCCGTGAATTGTTTACCTGCATGCAGCGTCGAAATGTGTACCAACAAATTAAAGATGGTATTTACCAGCTAACAGGTAGCCTCGAAATGGTTATTTTTATGTTGGTTGTGCTGCCGATGGTTGCTAATGACCTGATTTCCTTAGGTGATTTTTTTGCTTATAGCTTTTTACGTCAAATTTTCACTACCTATGTTACTCGAATTTTTTATGCGATTATTCACAAATCTCAGCTGCATATTATTGATACACGCGCTCACTCTTTATTTCCTCAGAAAAGTGAGGAAAGCACGGTCTCACCTCAAACAATATCACCAGCAGGTAGAGTAGCCCCGAACCTTACCTTCGAAAACATTCATTTTAGCTATGACCCATCGAAGCCAATATTAAATGATATCTCGCTAGATTTGCCATCAGGTGCTCAAGTCGCCATTGTGGGTGAATCTGGGGCGGGTAAAAGTACCTTGTTGAGAATTATTGCAGGGCTATTTAGTGCTCAGAAAGGAAAATGTTTGTCAAATGAAGAGGTTGTAAGTGTACAACAGCTTACGCAACTTGTTTGTTTACAAAGCCAAGAGGATATTTTATTCAATGCAACTGTGTTAGATAACATCACGTTGTTTGACCCTAACTTCCGCGAAAAAGACCGAAAAATGGTCGAAAACTTACTCAATAAACTGGCGTTAGGCACAGTGGTAAGTCAGTTACCAGGCAGTTTAAATGCGTTGATTAGGGAAAGCCATTCTGCACTTTCTCTTGGGCAACGCCAACGTTTGTTGCTAGCTCGTTCACTTTATAGTTCTCGCCCAATTCTTTTACTGGATGAACCTACCGCAAACTTAGATGAAGAAACGGCAAAAATCGTTATAGAAACAATTCAGGAACATTGCCTAAAAACAGGGAAAACCCTCATTGTTGTGACACACAGTGAGGAAATCACGACAAGATTTGATTCAATTTATCGAATTACTGCGGGTGAATTACATAAAAAAGTATCAATCAGAAATGATGGTGGTAATCGTGAGGACGCACCTCAGCCTACAACGTCTTTGCTTGCTAGCATAGGAGAGCTTTGATTATGACTTCTCCCCGCATTAAGCCGACATTTTTACACTTATTTATGCGAGCTCGTGTTTGGATTGGTCTCATTGCATTGTTACTTGTCATTGTGTTGACGAGCCTTGCTTGGCAAGCACCGACAGAACCCGCACAAAGTAGAGTCATTCTTTCGGTTGATCGGGGGGATATTGAAAAAGTGGTCATGGTGACTGGCACACTAAAACCGTCTATTCAAGTGAATGTGGGGGCTCAGGTTAATGGGCAAATTAGAGAATTATTTGTAAAGCAAGGTGATAGAGTCAGAAAAGGGCAGTTATTAGCCGAAATAGACCCAACAATTCAGCAATCTGAGCTTAAAAATGCGACTGCACGCCTATTGAGCGCACAAGCGCAAAAGCGCGCAGCAGAAGCAACGTTAATTCAATACATTAAAGCTTATCAGCGCCAGATAATTATGCAGCGCGACGGTTCTGGCATTCGCAGTGAATATGAGCAAGCGCAAGCGCAATATGAAGCACAATTACAGCAAGTTAGCGTTAATGAAGCGTTAATCACACAATCAGAAATGGATGTGCAAACGGCTCAGGCTAACTTGAACTTTACCCGCATTGTGGCTCCAATTAATGGAGAAGTACTGGGTATTGTTGCAAATGAGGGGCAAACCATCGTTTCCTCACAAACGGCACCTACGATCTTGGTGTTGGCTAATTTAGATAAGATGCAAGTACAAACCCGCATTTCAGAAGCGGATATTCAAAAAATTCAACCTGGTCAGCCACTGACATTCTATGTAATTGCAAATCCTGAGAAACAATACGAAAGCACCATGGGGTACGTGCAACCTATTCCGCCCGAAGCCCTTGATGAGCGGAATAATAATTCAGCTGGTCAGCAAAATAGCGCGATTTATTACAATGGAACATTTGAGGTTGATAACACCGACCGTGCATTAAAAACGTCGATGACCGCACAGGTTTTTATTCGTGTTGCCCAAGCTAAAAATGCGCTGCGTTTACCCGTGAGTGCGTTAGGTCGTTCTCTGGGTCTTAACCAATATGAAGTCATTGTTATCAAAAATGAAATAACAGAAGCTCGAACCGTCAAAGTAGGTATAAATGATCGCCATTTTGTTGAGATTCTGGAGGGTATCGCTGAAGGTGAGCAAGTTGTTGTTCAACAAGAGAAAATAGCGAGTTAATCATGAAGATAATATCACCAACGTTATCTTCATCTCGCCCTCTCATTGAACTTTACCATGTTTATCGTGAGTTTTCGGCTGGAACACAAATCATCCCTGTATTGAATGATATAACACTATCGATAAATCAAGGGGAAATGGTTGCCATTATTGGAGCCTCTGGCTCTGGTAAATCAACTTTGATGAATATTATTGGCTGTTTAGATAAACCGTCTCGTGGCGAAGTTTTTATCAATGGTATCCCTGTTCATGAGGCGACCAGTGAGCAGCTTGCTGAGCTGCGTAGCCAATATCTTGGGTTTATTTTCCAGCGCTATCATTTGATGCCTTATCTCAGTGCTGAAGAAAACATTGCCATTCCAGCGCTGTACACCGCAATGCCTGAAGATGAGCGTGTGCAGCGAATTCAACTTTTAGCTGATAAGCTCGGTTTACAATCTCGTTTGAACCATAAGCCATATCAATTATCTGGAGGGCAACAACAACGTGTCAGTGTGTGCCGTGCATTAATTAATGGCGCACAAGTCATTTTAGCGGATGAACCAACGGGCGCTTTGGATAGCTCGAGTGGGCATGCATTAATGAATATTTTGCATCAACTTCATCAAGACGGCCATACCGTGGTGATCGTGACCCACGATAGAAATATTGCTGAGCAAACTCAACGTATTATCGAAATTAGTGATGGGAAAATTGTCGCCGATAATCAAAACCTTTCACAAGCGCAGGCACGTGCTAAGCATAATCTTCCTTCTGTTAAAGATAATGGTCGGGCATCACTTTGGCGTGGCATTTATGAGTCGATTCGTATGGCTTGGCGGGCATTATTAGGGCACCGAATGCGCGCTTTTTTATCAATGCTGGGCATTATTATTGGCATCTCTTCTGTGGTGTCATCAATGGCGGTCGGTGAAGGCGCAAGACGTGCCATTATGGATGAAATTGGTAAGTTAGGCAGCACAACGCTTGAAATTCGCCCAGGTACTGGATGGGGGGCAAAGCGGCCAGATATGGAACGCGCGTTATCATTAAATGATATTAAAAGCCTAAAACAGCTCTCATGGATTGAGTCTATTTCGCCAGTTGTCAGCAGCATGACAGTAGCTATCAATAAAGGGCTCGATTACTCCATCATGCTAAATGGTGTTTCTGATGAATACTTTGCAGCTCAAGGTATTCAAATGTTGTCTGGAAATCAATTTAGTGTGTTAGATGTGAATGACAGTGAGCCTGTTATTGTGCTGGATGATGCTAGTCGGGATATTTTATTTGCACCCGATGAAGAGCCTTTAGGCCAAATTGTCCAAATTGGTAGTTCACCTTGGCGGATCATTGGAATTGCGCGTAAACCAGGCCCGAAAATGTCCAGCGGATATGTTATGGGATGGACTCCTTACTCGGCTCTTCAGCAGCGAGTTCTCGGTGATAAACCTATTGAATATATCACATTACGTTTTCCCGAAATGTTAGCCGCTAAACAAGTAGAAGTGCAGGTCGAAAAGCATTTACTGCGTGAACATGGAAAAAAAGACTTTTTTATTCAGTCTGATGACCAACTGGCTAGCGCGCTACAAAAAACCTCTGATTCCATGTCATTACTGATCACGTCGATTGCAGCCATCTCCTTATTAGTGGGAGGGGTGGGTGTTATGAATATCATGCTGGTTTCAGTTACAGAGCGAACCCACGAAATAGGTATCCGCCTTTCAGTGGGAGCGAGACCTGCGGATATCATGAACCAATTTCTAATTGAAGCCGTCATGATCTGTGCGTTAGGAGGGCTCATTGGGATTATAGGCTCGTGGTTAGCAGGTGGCATTTTTGCGTACATCACGACTGAATTTACCATGGTATTCACACTGTTACCCGTGTTATTGGCTTGTGGTTTCTCTGCGCTAATTGGCTTAGTTTTTGGTTATTTCCCAGCACGTAGGGCAGCCAAGCTTAACCCAACGGAGGCATTAGCACGGGAATGAAAATAAAATCGCCTTATTTTGGTTCAGTGGTACTTTTTATCTGTTTACTCAGTGGGTGTGGGAACTTTACCCGCACCGAGTACCAACGTCCTGAACTTATTCTACCTCAGCAATGGGGTGATAAAATTCAGCGTTCATCAAGTGCGAATGATGTTATGCCATCTGACCTGCAGAGAAATACAGTAGGGCGTTGGTGGGAAAATTTTAATGATCCCAAGCTATCCCAATTGATTAATCAAGTTTTAGAAAATAACAATGATTTAGCATTAGCCGCAATTAAATTAAAGCTGGCTCGCAATACGGCAGGTTTAGCAAATACCAATATAACGCCTGATTTTTCATTAGGGGGATCTGCTAGTAACTCAAAATCAATTCGCCATGGCAACTCATCACAAGAAAGTTATAGTGCAGACTTAACATTAAGTTATGAGATTGATTTATGGGGTAAATTAGCACGTGTTCGTGAGAAAAATGCATGGGAAGCCGTCGCTACTGAACAAGATTACCATGCAACGACGCTTGTGATAATCAACACAACGGCACAGCTCTATTGGAATATTGCGCTATTAAATCAACAGATAAAAAACCTAACGGCAAGTCAGGAAATTGCACAGAAAAGCCAGCAACTCATTCAGTCTTGGTATTTAGCTGGGAAAGTAAGCCAATTAGATTTATTGCAATCAGAACAAACGCTAATTAGTCGTAAGAATGAATTACGTCAGCTTATCAAGGAACGTGAGAACTCACGTAATGCCTTAGCACTGTTGTTAAATCGCCCTGCAGAGCAGCATGTGAGTGAATTATCTTCTCTTAATAGTGACCTGCGAGTTGAGATTCAGGGAATGACCCCTTTGGCGGTATTAGCACAACGCCCAGATATTCAAGCCGCAGAGTCACGTTTGCGCTCTGCACTTGCTGATTCAGATGCTGCGAAGTTGAGTTTCTATCCTACGCTATCTCTTCAAGGTGCGCTTAACGCAGGAAGCCAGTTATTTTCTCAATGGTTTAGTGACCCCTCTCGAGTTATTGGCAGCAGCATCTCACTCCCCTTTATTCAATGGAATACCGTAAAACTTACTATTGAACAGTCAGATTTGCAGGTGCAACAAGCGGCAGTGTCATTTCGAAGCACAGCTTATAGCGCACTCGCTGAAATTGATAATGCCATGGAGGCGCGTTTTACTGCAGATGAAATACGGACACAGTTACAGCAGTCATTATCCCTTAGCCAGCAAAGATTAAAGCTCACGGGAAACCGTTATCGCGCTGGCGCTGTTGACTATCAAACACTACTTAATGCGCAGGATGATTTGTTATCCATCGAAAACTCATTAGCGCAAAACCAATACGATTATCTTTATGCAACGTTGCAACTTTGGCTAGCACAAGGTGGTGGTAGCGTTCATCACGAGGACAACCAATCATGAACCAAAAGACCCAATTAAAACGCGTTGTTGTGACAGGATATGGCGCTGTCACTCCCCTTGGTGGAACCGCGCAAGCATGTTGGCAAGCTATCATGGATAAGCAATTAGGATACCGTTACGTGGATAAAACGGATAAAAATATTCACAGCCACTTTTTGGGATTAATTGATAATGAACCCAATTTAAAAGGTGTTCCTGCCGCCATTCGCCGTCGGTTACCACGGCATACCCGCCTAGCATTAGGTGCAGCTCGAGAAGCCATGGAAATGGCATTTTCAGGGAATTCACCATCAGAATTTTATGACCCTCTCATGTGTGGCGTGATTATGGGAACTGGATGGGCAGGTTTAGATGAAAGTTATATGTCGGTGAGTGAGTTTGATGCGACAGGCATGACATCGCCATTCAACTGTTTTTATGCGATGCCAAATGTCACAACAGCGGCATGCAGCCAATTTTGGAATTTACGAGGATATCAAAATACGACAATAGCCGCATGTGCCACAGGGACTATCGCGATTGGGGATGCGTTTGAAGTGATCCGCAATGGTAGGGCTTCCATGATGTTAGCGGGGGCGGGGGAATCATTACGTACAGATTGCGCTGTGTGGAATATTGACGTGTTAGGTGCTTTAACACGAGAGAAAACAGACCCTACGCGTGCCAGTTGCCCATTTAGTGCAGAGCGCAGCGGGTTCGTATTATCTGAAGGTGCTGCGGTCGTATGCTTAGAAGAGCATGACAGTGCAATTGCCCGAGGGGCGGTGATATTGGGTGAAATTACTGGGTATGCAAATTATTCAGATGCATTTGATTTTACCTCACCTGCAGAGGACTGCGTAGCTCGCGTTAAAACGATAGAAATGGCGTTACAGCAAGCGAAGATCTCGCCTGCGTCATTAAATTATATCAATGCCCATGGTACCTCGACGGCGTTGAATGATTTGAATGAAACGGAATCACTTAAAAAAGCCTTAGGGGCAGCCGCTTACGATATCCCAATCTCCAGCACTAAATCATATAGTGGGCACTTAATCGCGGCAGCGGGGAGTTTTGAAACTATCATTTGCTTACAAGCGATGGAACATGACGTGATGCCCGCAACCGCAAACCTCCATACCCCGGATCCACAATGCGATCTTGATTATATTCCGAATGACCACCGTTTCAAAAAAGTAGAAAGGGCGTTGAATCTCAGTTTTGGTTTTGGCGGTGCAAATGCTGCGCTGATATTGGAGAGCGCGAAATGAGAGCGTTGTATTACACATTAGCTGATGCAGCTGGGTGGGCGAAATTTTCTGGAGACTATAACCCGATTCATTTTGATCTTAAGTGGGTGCAAGCGGCTGGTGGGGAACAATTAAGCGTCCATGGAATGCGGGCATTGCTTGATGCGAAACAATTTGCAAGTGAGCAATTTCTTCACGGCTCACAAGATGCTCAGCAGAGAACAAAATCAGCGTTTGTTAAATGTGCGGTACGGCTAAGAAGTCCATTATGGAATGATAAATCCTATGATTTAGTCGCGCGTAATAAAGCGGGTTCAGTCGCTATTTTATCTACAGAAGAGCAGCAAAATTGCCTAACTTGTCAATTATCCCCAGTTGATGGCTTAAACACTAACGTTTTGGATTGGGGGGCGCATATTTCTTCAGAGGAGATGGCGAAATTACAGCTATCTTTTCCGCTTTATCCAACAGAGATGTATGAGTGGCAATTTATAGATGCAATTTTATTTCAATATTTGATACATGATAATTCATTATTAAAACAAAAAGATATCTCGAAATGGTTATCCGAAGGAGCAACCCTAAAAGATATTTTTTCCCGCTACCCCATCGTACAAACACATCAGGAAGTGATTTTTGATAGAGATCTTCTTAAGAAGTGGTCTCCGATAAAGGAACCTAAGCCGATGCAGATACACATCCTACCTGCATTAGTGATGGGGGATTTAGATGGTGGGCTATTAATTAATATCAATATTATTGGTCGTTATGACAATAAATTAATCAGTAATTTAATAACGTTAAAAGTGAATTCGTTAAATTGATAACAGTGGAAGGATAAAAAAATGAGCCAATATCAAACAATTTATAACAAAATTAGCGAAATGATCTGTGATGCAAAAGATTTAGAAAGCGAAGAGGTGAATGAGAACCTCACATTAGTTCAATTAGAATTTGATAGCCTCGATTATGTTGAATTAATGGTACTGGTAAAACGTGATTTTAATGTTGCGTTAGACGCTGATTTTTTCATTCAGCATCCAAATCTTTCAATTAAAGAACTTTGTGAACATATTGATAAGGAGTCTGAATCCTAAATGGAAAACCATAAGTGGGTGTTAGTCACTGGTGGAAGCCGGGGAATTGGTCAGGCATTAGTCGCTGAATTATCACATAACTGGAATGTTATCTTCACTGGACGTAGTACCGAAAGTATAGCGAGTACGCTTTCTTTACTCGAAAATAGACGTCCAAATAGATGGATAAAAGGGTTTCAATGTGATGGTAAAGATGGGCAGCAAGTCGATGTGTTGTCTCAATCTTTATTGGATAAATTTGGCGCCCCAGCCGCCATTATACATAACGCAGGTATTACTCGAGATGCATTGCATATTCATCAGGATGGGGATATTTGGCGAGATGTTTTAGATAATAACTTGATTTGCATTGTGAATTGGAACCGCAAATTGGTACCTGCGATGTTAATGACGAATTCAGGTTCTATTGTATTGATGTCATCGGTTACTGGGTTAAAAGGGAATGTTGGGCAAACGGCTTATGCAGCAAGTAAGGCGGCGATGATGGGGATGGCTCGGTCTTTAGCGCATGAAGTTGGGCGGTTTGGTTTACGGGTAAATTGCCTTGCGCCAGGGTTGATTGAGAGTGATATGACGCGAGCGATGCCTGAAGCGAAATTAAAATCGATGTGTAAAAATATTCCGTTACGTCGCTTAGGCCAGCCACAAGAAGTTGCCAAAATGGTAGAGTTTCTGATTGGTGACAATAGCCAATATTTGACAGGGCAAACATTGGTGCTTGATGGCGGCCTAACTGCATAATTAACAGAGAGTTAATGGATATACTATAAAATTAACTCTCTGTATTAATTCAACCATAGATAGTGAATGTGTGTTGGTGTTATTTTTAATTTTATTAATGCTCACTTTTTTGATTTTTCAAATAAATCCACCAGTAGGTAATCCCCACGAGTACGCCACCACCAATAATATTGCCAATGGTGACAGGGATAAGGTTGTCGGTAATAAAATTGTTGACGGTTAAAGCAGGGAAGCTATCAGCGGAACTGTGGATTGCATTCCAAAATGTGTCGGGAGCAAAGTTGCGTATGACAATGGCTAAGGGAATAAGAAACATATTGGCGATGCTGTGCTCAAAGCCACTGGCGACAAACATGCCGATCGGCAGCGTCAAAGCGACAATTTTGTCGGTCAAAGAGTGACCAGAATAACTTAACCAAACCGCAAGACAGACCATCAAGTTGCACAGTGTGCCAAGGCAAACGGCCTCAACAAACGTATGGTGCATTTTATGGTCAGCCGTTTGCAAAACATTCAGTCCCCACAGGCCATTGCTGTTCATTAATTGGCCTGAAAACCAGATAAGCGCGACAAAGAAAATTGCGCCAACAAAATTACCAAGATAAACCAATATCCAATTACCAATCAATTGCTTATACGTAATTAAATTACTGGCTTTTGCCATAACGGTGAGGACTGTTGAAGTGAAAAGATCGGCTCCACATACCACTACTAAAATCAGCCCTAATGAGAAGCAAAGCCCTCCTGCTAATTTAGTGAGTGAATTTGCGGGAACGGCGCCTGTCGTAACCGTGATATAGAACGTAAATGCGATAGAAATAAAAATACCAGCCATAATCGCTAAAAAAAAGCTAATATCCTTTTTTTTGCTGACTTTATAAAGGCCTGCTTGCTCTGCGACTTTAGCCATTTCCGCAGGGAGACGTAAGTCAAAGATATTATTGTCTTTCATGAGATGCTCCTTGGATAGTGCTATGAATAGAGGTCATTACAAAATAAATGCATAACCTATGCCAAGGTTGAACGAGTTTTATCATTAGAAAAGAATAATGAGTAGCCATTAATTTAGTGGGCTTATCTTTTTGTGATACAATTATTGCGCACAACATGGTGTATGTTGTATAAAAAATTGTCTCTTTTAATTCTTATTTTGATCCATTTAAACTGGATAAATCAGCAATGAACATTAGTCAGCTAAAAAGTTTTGTTGAGGTGGTAAGAAGTGATTTTAATATCACTAATGCTGCTGAGAAAATGTATACCTCGCAACCTACAGTGAGTAAGCAGCTTAAACTATTGGAAGATGAGCTGAATGTTTCTTTATTTAATCGGAAAAATAATAACTTACTTTCATTAAGCCCGATTGGAGAACAAGTTCACCAAGTGGCCTGCGATATTTTGGCGCAGTTTGATAAAATTAAAAATATTGTTTCCCACGAAGACACGACGATTAAACAAAATCTGCATATTGCCACGACACATACACAAATCCGCTATAAATTGCCAAAGGTGATTGAGCGCTTTAATGCACGTTACCCCAATATTTCCCTGCATTTTCATCAAGGTGCGCCAGCGCAGTTAGCAGAAATGGTTAACAATGGGGATGTGGATTTTGCTATCGCAACAGAATCGATGCACCTTTACGATGACTTATTAGCCTTGCCTTGCTACCAGTGGTCACGTAGCGTTATCGTTCCCCATGATCACCCACTTGCACAGTGTGAAAAATTAACGATTGAGGAACTTGCTCAATACCCACTAATTACCTATGTGTTTGGTTTTACAGGTCAATCAAAGCTCGACCAAGTTTTCTATCAAAATAAATTAACGCCAAATGTTGTATTAACGGCAGTTGATACAGAAATTATTAAATACTATGTGAAGCACGGAGCAGGGGTTGGTATTATTTCGACCGTTGCTTTTGACCCTGAAGAAGACAGCGAGACATTACGTTGCATTGATATTAGTAATTTAGTGAAGCCAAGTTATACACATGTTTGTATTAGTCGACATATGCACCTGAAAGACTATATGTATGACTTTATTTCCAGCTATGCCCCTCACCTTGATTTAAATTATATTCACCAATCTGCGCAATGGGTTCCAACGGATAAAAACGAGCGTGACGAGCTCTATCGCTCACTACCTGAACTCTAAGAAAAAAGCCGAATAATTTAGATTATTCGGCTTTAGATTACTGTGTGTATTATTTTAGTTTTAACGTGTCGCGATATTAATAAAAATCTGAGCGCCAATTAACAGACAGTCATCGTCGACAAAATAGGGATTGGCGTGCAGATAGTTATTGATGCCTTTTGCTTGGTTACCGCTACCTAAAAAGTACATGGCGCCAAGTTTATCTTTTGTGGCATTGACCATAAAACTGAAGTCTTCGCTTCCTGTCATTGGCTTGCCATTTGACTCAATGTTTTCAATGGGTAAGAATGCCGCCGCTGCATCGTAAATCACTTTAGCGGCTTGTGGGTGGTTTACGACTGCAGGGTAACCACTGCACTCAAGTGTCGTTTTGAAACCGCCAGCTTCACTACGTTCAACAATTTCTTTAAAGCTTGCTTTTAAGATTTTGTCGGTTTCCTCATCCATTGAACGAATGGTTCCACGTGCTTGGACATGATCGGCCAATGCATTTGGAATAGTTCCGCCGTTGATCATGCCGCAGCCAAAGACTGCAGGGCTAAAAGGATCGGTTTTTTTCGCAACAATATAATCCATGTAATCGATAATACGTGTTGCTTCGCGAATGGCATCTAGCCCTTTATGCGGTGTTGAGCCATGTGCGGAAACACCGTGTACATCCAGTGTCCAAGCTGAACCATAAGAGGACATCACGCCAGCGTTAAATTTGATGTTGCCTGTTTCAAATGCCGCATCATTGTGTAAGCCATAAACCTCATCAACGCCATCCATACAGCCCATTTCAACCATTTTATTGGCGCCAGGAACACGCATGTCTTCTTCTGCCATCTGGAAGATAAAACGAACGTTATGGGTCAGTTCATCGCGGTTTTCACTCAGGTATTTTGCCGCGGTCAGTGCGATGGTCATATGGGTATCGTGACCACAGTTGTGGGCACAACCTTCATGAACAGAACTGTGTTCGTTACAGGTTAAATCAGGCATTTCAAGGCCATCGATATCGGTACGATAAGCAATTAAACGCTTAGCAGGGTCAATAATCAGATCAGCGGTAAAACCGGTATAACCTTCAAATAGACGAATGCTGTAGCCAAAACTTTGCATCAGCTCGCGGCAGTATTGCGATGTTTTGAATTCTTGACCTGAGAGTTCAGGGATTTTATGTAAGTCTTGGCGCGTTTTTTTGCTAAATGTCTCAAGCGAAAAGAGTTTTTCACTAATATTGTACTTATTGGTCATTACATTATTTCCCGTATACAGAAAGCAATTTTCATGCTGTTAAAAGGGGCCCTGGTGTAAGCGTGTTCAATTCTTGGTGCTACAATGACATAACATCATTGTCATTTATTTTCAAAATAAGCCAAATTTCAGAAAATATCTGTTAGTGGTTATTGTTGATTATTATTGGTTAGCTAGATTTTAACGTTAATATTCAGAAAGTATGCGTGATGGGGATCGTATTTATATCATATCAGTATTTCATGGCTCATGAAGAATTTAGATGGTAAGCAAAAGAAATAAAGTAGAAAAATAAATTTAATTAAAAATGTATTATATATCAGTATGTTTTGTGGTTTTGTTGTATGGGTTTTAGTGTTTCTTTATATTTTTTAAGATGGATTTTCGTTAGGTTTTTATGATTTAAAAACGTATTTAAAATAAGTTAATTGATTTGATAAATAAAGAATGCCCAATAAAATTAAATATATTTAAAAATAATCGTTGATAACGATAAATAAAAGGAAGGTAAGGAGGAGTGCATAAGAAATACCTCCTAAATATGTAGCTTTTAGCAACATATTTAGGGGGACAAATTAATTTTTAAAGGAGCTGATAAATGCGAGGTATTCTTCTTTGCTCATCAATGGCTTGTAATTATCCATAAGAGCATCAGCGCCAGCAGCATCATCAAACAACAGGTCAATAATGGTCATTGCCATCATTTGAGCAGGACGGATATAGGCCATATCATCATCAAATACCACGTAATCTTTACCATGTAATCCACCGCGAATTGCACCAATCCATGGGTGGCTCACTGGCATGATGTGGGAAAGATCGCCAGTATCTGTGCTACCTGTCATATGTTCTGCAACCCAGACATTGTCTTCACCAATTAAGTCATGAGCATTGTGCTGTAGTAAGTCATTGAGTGTGTCGTTGTTATAAAGTGGCAAATAACCTGGTAAATCTTTTACCTCCACTTCAGCGCCAACAGACATTGCCCCAGCAACCAGTGCACGAGTGATCCGCTCATTAGCATCAACCATCGCAGGGACATTTGAGGCTCTGACATAACTTTCCATCCGCACATCACTTGGCGTGACATTTACTAAATCGCCACCTTGGGTAATGATTGGGTGGAAACGGATATAATCTTTTTCTTGGAAGGTTTCGCGAATCGCATTTACCCCCATAATACCCATCATGGCCGCATTCAGTGCGTTCACACCTAAATGGGGTGCCGCTGCGGCATGGGAAGATTTACCTTTGTAGTTAATCAGTTTGCCAATAAACCCATTGGTGGTTGTCGACATCTCGATAAAACCGATATCACGCTCAGGTTTAACACTGGTTAAGTGGATTTGCATCGCCATATCCACATCATCAAACTCACCGAGGGAGATTAATTCGGGCTTGCCACCGATATAATTGATTTTTCCTTGTTCAATCAATTTATTGCGGTAGGCAAGCTCGACATATTCCTCAGCGGGAACCGCGAAGGGAACCACGTCCCCCGCGAGGTATTCCATTGCACCTGATTTAACCAGACCAATTGTCACCGCCATCATATTGGCAATTTGCGCATTGTGCCCACAGCAATGAGCCGCGCCTGTGAGGTCATCGGCATCAGGGTGCTCAGCACAAATGATGGCATCTAACTCGCCAATCACGGCAATACTGTGCTTGCTTCCTTTGCCACCTTTTAAGCGTGCTTTAACACCTGTTAGGGCAAGTTGATTGCGGTAGTTTACGCCTAAAGCGGAAAATGCGGCTTCAACTTTTTTTGCTGTTTTGGTTTCTTTATAACCTAGTTCAGGCTCTGCCCAAATATCGTCTGCTAGCTTTTTGATTATGTCTTTGTTAGACGCAATAGCTTCACATACTTTGGCTTTCAATTGGTCTTTGGTCATTGTCATGGTTAATATTTTCCTCTATTTAGATAACGCCACTCCATGAAAGAGTCACTTGACCAATAAGTGCAGCGAATAAGAATGTTCCCGTGAATACCGCCAGTGAAACTGGAATAATCCGCCAAGAGATGGCTTTAAATTTTTCGATATCTTTACCGAGTGAAAGACCTGCAAATGCCAGTACCGTGGTACTAATAACAGCAAGTGAAATTTTGCCTGTCATTGCGATCATTTCTTTATCGTAAGGGAATAATGGTGAACACAGACCCGCAGCAATGAGGGATACCCAGAAAATAACGGGTAATTTACCTAATGGTGGGATTTGTGCGATTAAGTACGCCACAAATGACATACCACCTAAAAGCGCCATCGCGATTAGCGAGTCGCTAAAGACTGCGCCAAAACTACCCCTGCCATAGATTGAACCGCCCAGTGCATCACCCAATGAAGTGAAGATGATAACTAATACGATGATTATTGCAATTTCTGCCATCTTTTTCATGATTTCGTATCCTTATTCTGTATCCGCTGATGCCATTGCACGTTTTCTTTTCAGTTTGTTGTACAAGAAAGAGGCAAAAGGTAAGGAGAAGAAAATGTAGATGTACAGACCTAAAACGGAAGACATCAAGTTTGCGGATGATGAAAATGCTTGGATATCCGCTGCATGTTGAGGGTAAAGTTCGAGTAGCGGTGCAACAGATGCAGCTAACATCGAACCACTACCAACACCAGCGCCCATGGCTAATGCAAGTGGGCTCATAATATCGAGTCCTGCAATAACACTGGCAATAATCCCCATCCAAACTGCACCATATAATGTACCGCAAATGTACATTGCCATGACGCCGCGGCCTTCTGGCGAACTTAAACCGTATTTCGCTTCGATGATGGCGATGTTTGGTTCGCGACCTATCGAATAGGTTGCTCCGACGGCTTCACGTCCCATACCTAACATAATGGCGAGCGGTAAACCGAGCAGAATAGTACCGATAAAGTGGCCAACTTCCTGAAGGATCAGCGCGCCACCTGCCTGAATAATTTTTTCCCAAGATGCACCAACAGAGGTGCTTAATTTTGCAATTAAGATAACTAACGCGACACTCATAATTGAGCTAGCACGTGCCATGTTTTGTTCATTAAGAATTTTGAATTTTGGGAAACTGACAATACCACCCATCAACATGGAATAAAGCATTGGAAAAACCATCACGAGACTGATTTTAATTTGCCCTATTGCTTCTGAAAGAAGAATGATAAGTAAGCTAACCAAAAGCAACTTACTATCTTTTAATATACCCATAGTGTTACCTTTCATTGGAAATGTTTTTAAGAGTAATTCGTATATATTTATAATAAAAAGCATTATTTGCGTATTCATACTATCCACGAAACTATTTTCCTGACAATATTCCGAAAAAGTCTCAGGCATGCCTAAAAGGCATGGTTAAAAATCATAAATTAATATTTATTAATAAATTAAAATAAAGAGAATTATTCTCAATTGTGTTTTTGGTAATATTCTTTTATTTTTCATCGAGATATAAAATTGTGTTAATTTTTTAACATGTTGTTTCATAAGTGTTTTTGATTGCTTGCTGAATTTTAGTAAAAAACCGTTAATTTATAGGAGAATGTGATTTTGCTCTTGTTTTTCTATTCACTCTGAAAAAATGGCTAATTTAAATTTATTTATATAATGATGAAAATTGAATTTTAAATAGCATTAATGATGAGTTTTTTGTTCTTTTGTTTCTATTTTAATCTGGGTTAAATATTATTTAAGGGATAATTATCTAGCATTGATTTTATTCATTTTTTTAAAATAAATTTGATAATTTAAAATATACCTACATTGGTAGGGGTTTTTGATCAAGATCTCAAAATTGAACATTTGTTAATTGAAAAGCAATAATGGGGGAGTAATTTGAAGGTAGGTCTGCATCATAAGACCAAAGTGTCTCGGGCTAGAGTGAGCGACTTAACCCGAGTGGAATTTGAATATTATTAATCGATTTTTGTTAAGTAATATTTGACAGTCTGTCGTGCTCCAAGTGTCAACAATTGTTGGTATGCGGTTTTTATTTTATTAACAATATCATTGTTTTGTGATATTTCTGGGCTAAATATTGCATCAATTTTTAATAGGGCATCAACGGCTTCTAAAGATGTACCATGGTGTTGATAAATCTTCGAAAACTCGTCACTAAGTGGGTCTTTGATGGGAATAGGTTCTCCGTCCTCATTGATACCACTGACATATCTCATCCAGGCGGCAACGCCTAAAGCAAGTAATGGGTAGTCTGACCCCTTTTTCTGGTGCCAAAGTATAGAGTCGAGTAGGCGCTGAGGTAGTTTTTGGCTACCATCAACGGCTATCTGTGCTGTTTTATGTTTAATTGCTCGATTAGCAAAGCGAGTTAATAACTGTTGGGCATATTGGTTAAGATCAATATTATCAGGCAAGCTGAGAGTCGGTTTTTGTTCGGCTAGCATTATGCGTTGTACGATTTGGTAGTAATCCTGATTTTGCATGGCATCTGATATAAACTCATAACCGCCTAAATAGCCTAAATAAGCCAGGAATGAATGGCTGCCATTTAACATTCTTAGCTTCATCATTTCATAAGGTGCCACATCCTTAACAAATTGCGCTCCCACATAGTGCCAATCAGGTCGGCCGTTCGCAAAGCAATCTTCAATAACCCATTGCCGAAATGGCTCACTGATAACCGCACAAGGATCATCTTCACCTGTTAATTGCTTGATTTCAGCAAAAGAATCTTCGGTCATCGCAGGGACTATTCTATCCACCATCGTGCTTGGAAATGTGATATTTCGCTTAATCCACAATGCTAATTCACTATCTTGTTGTGCAGCCAAACTTAAAATAGCATTTCGTGCAACCTCACCATTATTTCTAATATTGTCGCAAGAAAGTATGGTCACAGGGGGAAGATTTTGTTGAAAGCGTATTTTGAGAGCGGCAAGGATATAGCCTAAAACAGACTCTGGCGTTTCAGGATAGGCGATATCGTGGCGTATTGCAGGATGTGATAAATTGAGTTTATTCGTTGAAGGATCAGTGCAATAGCCTTTTTCTGTTATTGTCAAAGAGATAATCGCAGTCTCAGGCGCTGCCATTTTTTCAATCACGGCATGTACCCCATCAATACGTGGGTGCATCGCTTCTTTTACTGAATTAATCCGTGTTAGCGTGGTTCTTTCTTCATCTTTTTCTAATAGTACGTAAGTGCAGTGGCGTTTCTTTAGCTGACGGATAAGCTCTGCCCCGCGCGCCGACATTAAGTTTATTTCGCAATATCCCCAATCAGATTGAGATTGTTCAATTAATAGATGTGTATAAAGTGCTTGATGAGCACGATGAAATGCCCCGAAACCAAGGTGTACTATTCGAGGAACTAACTGATGCCTATTGTTATCCATTATCACTCCCTATCATAAAAAGAATATGCGCTACGCACACTTTACCATTTTGGATTTTAAAAACAATTTTGTTTTAAATTTGAGGTAAAAATAGAAAAAGTGTCATGAATAATAAAAGTGTACAACGTTAAAATATTTATTAAAGAAATAATTTGGTTATGATTTTAATTTATTGATTTATGTGTGTTTTTATTTATTTTTAAAGTTGGTAATTCGATGGTTAAGTATAAGAAAAAATTGAATTATTCAAATGACAGCACTGCTTTATCGATTAAATTTGATTTAGATCTCATTTTTAAATAAATTAAGAACAATTATGTTCTAAAATAATTATCTCAGTGTTAGTTTCAATGGTGCGCGCTTTTTGTCCGTTTTGTTTGAACAAAACATACCTCAAATAATGTATTCCTAAAATGTAGGGGGCAGTATGAGTGACACTATTTCAGAACAATTAGCCACAGATACCGCGGTTGATAAGCCCGCGGCAGATAAAAAAACGATTAGAAAAGTGATGATGGCAAGCGTGTCAGGCACCGTAATTGAATGGTATGACTATTCACTCTATGGCGCAGCAGCAGGGTTGGTGATTAACAAACTTTATTTTCCAAACTTATCACCAACAATTGCAACGCTGGCTGCATTTTTAACTTTTGCCGTCGGTTTTATTTCACGACCACTCGGTGGTGTGATCATTGCCCATATTGGTGACCGCTATGGGCGAAAACCAGCACTCATTTTTGCAATCGTCTTAATGGGGATTGCGACATTAGCGCTTGGGTTATTACCCACGTATTACCATATCGGCATTTGGGCAACGATTGCTCTGGTTATTATTCGGTTAATGCAAGGGTTTGGATCAGGGGCTGAATTAGCAGGTGCGCAAACCTTTGTGGCGGAATATGTCCCCATGAAGCAGCGGGGCTTCTATACATCGCTAATTAATGCTTCTACGGGGATTGCAATTTTGCTCTCCACAGCCGCATTTTTTGCCGTGACGCAGCTACCCGATGAAGCTTTTATGAGTTGGGGATGGCGGATACCTTTCTTGTTATCCATCGTTTTATTTATTGTTGCGATTTATATCCGTAAGCAATTAGATGAAACACCTGAATACGTTAAATCCGTTGAAAAAGCGGAGAAAGAGAAAAAAGAGCAAAAGATCCCAATTAAAGAGCTTTTTATACATAGCCGAAAAAATTTATTGTGTGGCTTCTTCAGTTTAGCGGGGCACCAAGCAAATGGTTATGTTCTTAGTGTGTTTAGTATTAGCTATCTGACCAATACATTAGGAATGGAAAAATCAGATGGATTGATGGCGTTAATGGTTGCTGTGCTGGTGAATACAATAATGACTCCTGTCATGGGACGTTTAACGGATAAATACGGAACTACGACCATTTTCTCTTTCGGCGCTATTTTCTTAGGTGCTTTTGCCTTTCCTTTATTCTGGTTTTTGGGGAGTGGCAGTTTAGTACTAGCAACGCTCGGTATGTGTATTGCGTATGGTATTGGACACGGTGCTACGTCAGGTGCACAAGGTGCATTCCTAGCCAATTTATTCCCAACACAATATCGTTATTCAGGTATTGCACTTTCACGAGAATTAAACAGTGTGATTTTCGCAGGATCAACTCCCGTCATTGCGACCGCCCTTGTTACCGTTGGTGATGGCAAACCCACCTATGTTGTTTATTACCTGATTTTCTGTTGTGTACTGACGTTAGCCGCAGTGCAAATGGCGAAAAATTTAAAACAGCATCAATAAGGCCATTTGTGGTCGTATCAATATTTAAATATGAGGTTCGTATGAATATTACTATTTCCGACACGAAACATGCACTAGGTGAAAAAGCCAGTAAAGCTGGAGTGCAGGCCATTAAACAAGCAATGCGCGAAAAAAGCGAAATTGCCATTATTGTTGCCACTGGTGCCAGTCAGTTTGAGATGTTGGATTGCTTAATCAAAGAAGATATTGATTGGTCAAGGGTGACTATTTTTCACCTAGATGAATACATTGGCCTTGATGAGACTCATCCAGCGAGTTTTCGCCGTTATTTGCAAGAACGTTTAGTGGATAAATTACCCACGCTACACCAATTTATTGGTGTGAATGGTTCTGCTGCTGATATTGGAAAGGAAATTCAACGGCTTAACGAGATTATCTCGCAGTATGAAATTGATGTCTGTTTTGCTGGTATTGGTGAAAATGCGCACTTAGCATTTAATGATCCACCCGCTGATTTTCATGCTACCTCTGCATATCTTGTTGTTAATCTTGATGAAGATTGTAGACGACAACAACTGGGTGAAAAATGGTTCGCGAGTTTAGATGAGGTGCCTAAACAGGCTATCTCGATGAGTATTCCACAGATCATGCGTTCAAAATCATTAATACTGAGTATTCCTGATTTACGAAAAGCTAGGGCGGTGAAAAACACACTTGAAGGAGAAATCACTCCTCGTGTGCCTGCATCTATTGTTCAAAATCATGCCCAATGCCAAATATTTTTAGATAAAGATTCTGCGTCATTGTTATCAAAGGTTGATTAAGGAAAAGTATTGAAGGAACAAATTATGAAAATGACGGGTGGCTTATTTGATATTCAAGTCAATGGTTTTGCGGGTGTTGATTTTAATGACGAAAAAATCACCGCAGAGGCATTGGATCATGCGTTAGAGGCGATGTTAAAAACAGGCGTCACACTCTGTTTGCCAACATTAATAACAGCATCGGAATCATCTTTGATAAAGCGCTTTCGAGCGCTTGATAAGGCGGTATCCACAAGTCGCTTAGGGCCATGGATGGTGCCTGGCTATCATTTAGAAGGCCCTTTTATTAATTCAGCAATAGGCTATGCAGGATGTCATCCACCTAACGAAATTATTAAACCTGATGTGCACTTGATAAGTCGGTTAGAGCAGGAAATCACTAAGCCAATCTTATTGATCACTTATGCACCTGAGTTTGATGACGATTTTCAATTTACAAAGCAGTTAGTCGCGGAAGGTAAATGTATTGCAGTGGGCCACTCGAATGTTAGCTTTAACCAAATGGAAGCGGCAGCCAGCGCAGGGGTTTGCATGAGTACCCATTTAGGTAATGGGATCCCTCAACATTTGCATAAATTGGAAAATACGCTGCAAGCTCAATTAAGTTGCGATGCGATTGGCGCAAGTTTTATCGCAGATGGGATCCATATTCCATTTCCTGCGTTAAAAAATTTATTGCGAACAAAGACGGTAGCAAGGTCAATACTGGTTACTGATGCCGTCAGCGCAGCGGGATGTCATCAAGCTGGGGTCTACCAATTTGCAACAATGTCGATTGAGCGGGCGGCTGATGGCACAGTACGGGTACCAGGAGAGGTCAATTTAGCAGGGTCTAGTTTAACGTTAGATCAAGCCATTCGTAATGTTGTGACACATAAAATGGCTAAATTTGATGAGGCAATCATGATGGCGAGGATGAACCCATTACGCTATTTGCAATCAGCGTTCGACTTCCATGGGATAGTCCCTCAAATATCTGCGGTGAAATGGGATGAAAACATGAATATCGTCAGTTGTGTATTAGGAGAAGATATCGCGCGCGAATATGTATTTTAAAATAATAAGCTATAGAATGTGTTAATAACTCAGTAGCTAGAGCTAAAGGTTTGCTCTGGCTACTTATAGGTACAATAAGTGTTTATACCTAAACCTTCTTCTTGCCTCTTGCGCTTCTCTAATGTTTTGTTTGTATTTTCTTTTGTGGATAGGGATTGATTGACTGCTATTCCTTAAGGCATACTTTGTCGATAGTGATTCACCATTTTTCCGCACATATAAGGGCTAGGCTGCCGATAAATAGCGTATTTTCCCAGTCGTTTAAGACAATTGTTTTTAGGGTAAGCTATTGATTAAACAGCTTTATATCTCACTATTATGATACTTAAACAAACGACAGGTTTTCTTTCTCACCTACCGATAACGCAACCCATAACCCACGATAAAGAGCGTATATTTTTTGCTATTTTAAATGGGCAAATCACAACTCGCCGCGAAGCCGTGAAGTTGTTGAATATTCGCTCGACAACAGTGTCTGAATATGTTGCACAACTTCTTGATAGCCGCTTATTAACTGAGACCATTAGCCAAAATTCAGGTCGGGGAAGGCCATCAATGGTTTTAGTTGTTAACCCTAACCGGTTAATTACATTGGTTTTTCAAGTGATTAGCTTGTCGTTGCACGTTTTTGCTATCAATTTAGTGTCAAATGTTATTGCTCATGAGCAACTCGAGGCATCCCCAGATTGCGATAATCAGGCATTGGCCGATAAGTTTAGCCAGCTCCATGAAAAAATTATGGTAAAGATCCCGAAATCAGCTGAAGTGGCTGGGTGCGTGTTTTCTCTAGGGGGAATTTTCGATAGCCAAACTTACCATTGGATACATGCTTCCCGATGGCCTCGAATGAATAACCTGAATATCAAAAAATTGTTTCCAGAGAATTATCGAGTCGTTTTGTCGCGTACGCTGGATGATGAACTGATGCTTCATGTTCTTGAACGCAATAGAAGTACTTTATTACTTCATTGGGGATATGGCGTTGGTGTTGCATTTAGTACAGCAGATAACCAGATTAACGTAGGTGGGCACGGGTTTGGCGAGATAGGCCATTGGCATATTCCCCAGCAAATAAAACCTTGCCAATGTGGGCAAGTGGGATGTTTAGAAACGGTGGCCGCGTTATGGTCCATCGGGCCTGATGTACTTGGAAGTAAATTCAAGGCACATGATGACGAGGAAAATATCGCTGAAATATTAGCAAGCTGTGATTTAGCCAGTAACCCCGTCATGCAGCAAGCAATTATTCATATGGTGAATGCAGCATCAAATATATGTCGGGTGTTTTTTCCTTCACGCCTCATTGTTTCAGGCCCATTTGTGAAAAATCCACAAGTTTGGGCGACTTTTTGTGAAAACTTTCAGCAGCAAAATGCATTTTTTGGACAAACTCTTCCAGAGCTTTCAATGAGCCAAATTAACCGCAACTCTCGCATTTATGGCGCTGCTTTGCCTGTTTTGGAACAAACATTATTGGAATTACTTGCTCAATAAACTCAACGATAAGTCATCAACTCTCAGCCCTGTGATCATCAAGGGCTAAAAGCGCTTAAGTATTAAAAGCCCTAACTGACTGTGCTTCCTTGCGCCAGTTTCATCACAAACTTCATCATCGTTCCCCCACTATCATTGATAACAGCATTGCCATTATCATCGCGAACTTAAGCCCCGAGCGTATTTTGAGGATATTATTGGATAGAAAAAGGGAATAAACGTGAGCTTGGTTGATGGTATTTTCAAAATGAATGGTATTTATATCTCAATTAGTTTGGTAGCGTGGTGGGTAATTTCAGTGAATAACAAAGGTGAATGTATGGCGCAGTGGCTACTTTTTGGGGCAGGTGGGAAAGGGGTTGGGAACATGATAGCCCAACTGGCGATTACAAATCAGCAGCAAGTGGTGGCAGTGGTACGCAATACTGAAGCCGAGGAAAAGTTGTCATTACAGGGGGTTAACGTATTTGTGGGGGATGCTTGCGATAAGGCCATCGTGACCGCAGCATGCCAAGCGGCGGGTACCAATGCAACGGTGATTTCCACCATGGGAGGCTCACAAGATTATTTAGCGAACCGTACAGTGATTGACTGTGCGGAACAAGAAGGGATCTCCCGTATGGTATTGGTGACATCTTTGGGATGCGGGGATTCATGGCAATATCTTTCTTTACGGGCAAGAGCTGCTTTCGGACACGCCGTAAGGGAAAAATCACTGGCTGAATCATGGTTACAAACCAGCTCCCTTGATTTTGCGATTGTGCGACCAGGCGGGTTACTTCATGGGGATGCGACAGGAAAGTCCATTTTGCAGCAAACTGTTGAAGCGCATGGGTTAGTGATGCGTGCAGATGTTGCTGCGCAGGTTTACCAACTTGCGAGTCAAACAGAATTGAAAAATCAAATCTATAGCCTTATTCAGCCAAACCTGACTATCAGTAAATAAGGCTAGATTATCGTTATCAGCCTGTTACCATTGATCGCCACCGCGAAAGTCGCAGTACAGGGATTCAGTAAACTCAACAGAATTATCTCTAGACCAGCCCATCACGCCGCCTTCTTCGCCTTCAGAGCGGACGTAGGCGCCTTGGCATAATTCAAACAAGGTGCCTTTCCACACTTTCCAACCAAGGGATTGATACAGATGGAACCCTTCGTCAGAGGCCGACAGCAAGCCAAGTTGGTAGCAATTGCCGATGATCGTATTTGTCATAGACATCAATTCACGCCCAATACCTTGGCGACGATAACTTTCCAGTACCGCCATGGCTTCGACATACCCCACTGAAATCGGTTTATCATTTATCGCCATATGGCGCTGAATTATAGCCACGTGACCCACGATACGATGTTGGTCATAGGCTAAAACGTGCATGCCGCCCAAGGCATGCTCAAAATCATCCCGAGTGAAATCCCCTTCAAACCCAACAAATAACATATCGAATAACGTGTCTTTTTCGTCATCAGTAAGCTGTGAAGTGTGGCACTGCCTGTATCGGATAATCATAAAATACCTAAATATGTTTCTCTCAGTCATCCTAATTGTAGGGAATTTTAGGATAATAAGTGGTGTTTTACGTGCTAGATAAACATCATCAAAAGTTAAAGAGTCGCGCCTTTAAGCGGAGCGCATCAAGGATCAACTGGTTAAACTCTTGGTTGTTATGTCTATCACCAGACATTTGGCCACCAATAAAACATAAATGGATCAGTTTGCTGAGCAAATCAGTATAGTGGCGAGGAATAAATAAACGATTGAGTTTTTGAGTCACAAAAGCTAATCGGGTTTCATCGACCCTTTGTTGGTACTCTGAAACAATCGGATCGTTGAGCGCCCATGCTCGAATGGCGACTTCTCTTGATGGGTGTTTTTGCGATGCAACATCAAGATATTTCTTCAAAATATCATCAAGAGTATAAGCAGAATTAGCCTGAGCTAACATCTGTTCCGTGTACTCTAACTCCCAGCATTCCAGTAAAGTGCGAACATATTCTTCACGATTTTTAAAATGGTGGTAAAAAGAACCGCGGGTTACATTGAGTTTTCGCGCAATGTGCTCACTGGAAAATCGAGTGTGTCCTTCTGTGTCTAACACATCAAATCCCGCTTTAATCCAACACGCTTTGGTTAATTTTTTCATTGTTCAATACAGGCTGTGTATGGTGGAAATACTACTGTTACTTTATGCCCTTAATTTGCCATTAACGAGAGCATAAAGGAACCAATATGAAAGAAATAGCGATTATTGCATTTGATGATTTTACAGATATTGACCTGTTTTTCATGTGGGATATTTTGGGGCGGAATCAACGAGATTGGCACGTTCGTATTTTGGCCATCACGCCCACAATTCGTTCTGCTCATGGGCTGGAAATTCCAGTGCATGGTTCAATTTCTGACGCGAATCAAGCCGATGCCGTGTTGTTTAGCAGCGGTAAAAAAGGCGTGCCAGACGTATTGGCGGATCCGAATTTTTTATCTGTATTACAGTTAGATTCAAACCGTCAATATATTGGCTCGATTTGTGCGGGAGCGTTTATTTTAGATGCGCTTGGCTTATTATCTGAACGAAAAGCGACAACTCACCAAGAGGCAAGAAAAGCGTTACAATTAAGGCAGGTAGAACCGATTGACCAACCTCTTGTTTGTCATGGGAAAGTCGCTACAGCGGGGGGATGCTTATCCACGTTGTACCTTGTCGGTTGGCTGATTGAATCACTATTTGATCAACAAAAGCGGAAAGAAACGCTATGCCATGTTTTACCAACGGGTCAGCAAACACTCTTTGAAAACTTAATCGAATCAAGTTTAATTCAAGCTCGGATTTAGGTTGTTTTAAATTGGGTCGCGTGTAAACACACGCAACCCAATAGTTATGAGTCACAACGTTATTGATTTTGTTCGTCTAACTGAACTAATGTGAGTAATAATTGACTCAAGGCACCATAAAAACCGAATTCATCATAACGTTGGCAATTGTGGCTAAATGTAGGTAACCACTGCAATAAGCACGATAAGGTTTGTTGGCGTAATTGCCTGATTTTTTCGTGATCGATATGGGGTTCACTGAGTGAAAAATGCAGGTGACTGAGTAATTCCAAAAAGATGGAAAGATGGTCTGACGGTTCATTAAATACATCACTGGTTTCCATTCCTGCTTCGAATAACAAACTCGCAATTTGTACGTTATTTGGCGCATTACTTGGGTAAACCGAGGCATAAGGTAAGGCAGATTGTTTATCTGACATTAAAAATAGGCTACAAAAATCCGCAGCCAGTTCTAATTGGGCGTCAGGTCGATGCGTAAGGGCATCGATTTTTATCTGTAATTCATGCGTTGGTGCAATTAATCTCGGTTCTTGCTCGATAATGGTAAACCAGTCCACCCTATCGGTGGACTGAAGCTGTGCCAATTGGGCGCTATCTAATTCACGTGAGAATAGTTGTGCTAGCCATGCATAAATACAGGCTATCTGTTCCCTGGTTAACATGCTGTTCTTGGTCATTTGTTCACCTGTGATGCAGGCACATATTCACATTGTGCTACCATTTCAATTGGCCCATCAAATGCACTAACGCTATCTAATTGCCCTGTGAATTTCTCGATCTCCACTAAGGTGGTATGTGCGCTGGTGGCCTGGGCGAGTTGTGATGTACCAATATCTAACGTTAATACGTTAGGGTTGCCATATTTACAAAGTGCATTGATTTCACCGCCTTTGGTAGGATCATACCAGGCACCTTCGTGAATACGGGCAACACCTTGCGCATACAAGTCAGAAACCACAGCACCAGCCAAAACTTGCCCGCGGTCATTAAAGACTCGAACCACATCACCGTTATGAATTCCACGAGCTTTGGCATCTTGAGGGCTGATAAATACGGGCTCTTTGCCACTGACAGAATAATATTGACGTAATGCTGGGGACTCACATAATTGTGAGTGTAAGCGAAAATCAGGGTGAGCAGACTGTAAATGCAAAGGCCATTGTTTAGAGCCTGGGCCACCGTGGGAGCGCTCAACTTTTTCAAACCACATTGGGTGGCCTTGGCAGTCATCGTACTGCATGTCTGCGATGGTTTTCGAGTAAATCTCTATCAAGCCGCTTGGTGTGCCCAATGGTTCTAAATCTGGATCTTCCCTAAAGGCTTGATGGCGAACAAACATTTGTGGATGTTCAAATTCCACATATCCGTCTTTTTCCCAGAATGCATCAAATGTGGGTAAATGAATACCGCGGCCTTTTCCTTGCTGGCTGCCTTCTTGCCAAATCCGTTTGAGCCAGCCCATTTGGTCTAAGCCTTCGGTGAATGCGTCTTCACGCCCAAAACGGCGGCATAAGTCACGGAAAATATCAAAATCGTTACGCGATTCAAATTGCGGCTCAACTAACTGTTTCATCGCAATAATGCCGCGATTAGAGTGGTTACCGTATTGGTCGAGGTCATTACGTTCAAATTGCGTTGTGGCAGGCAAGACAATATCGGCAAAACGGCAGGTAGATGTCCATTGGTTATCAATCGAAACCACCGTTTCAAGCTTACGCCACCCCTCAATAATACGGTTAATTTGCTGGTGGCGATGGAACGGGTTAGTACCCGCAAACACGCACATTTTTAATGGCGGTAGTTTGACGGATTTACCGTTCCAATTAATGGTTTTACCCGGCTCTAGAATCGCATCGATAAAACGCGCGATTGGAATAGTACTGCTATAGCCCTTGTAATCGTTGCTGTCGTGGATTGGCGGGACTTTGGTTGAGCCAGAAAAGCCACTTAAAATAATTCCTTGGCGGCTTGGTGTGCCTGCACCGTTATAGTGCCAGCCGAAACCAAACCCACCCCCAGGTAAACCAATTTGACCTAACATCGCGGCGAGCACAACAATCATCCACGACCATTGTTCACCATGCTGCATGCGCTGCACACACCAACCCGCAATAATTTGCGTGCGGTTTGCCGCCATTTGGCGTGCAAGTGTGCGGATTGTTTCAGTATCAATACCACAAATTTTAGCTGCCCATTCTGCATCTTTGGCTTGCCCATCTTTTTCCCCCAGTAAATAGGGTAAGAATTGCTCAAAACCAACACAGTAATCTTTAAGGAAGTTTTTATCGTGTAAATTTTCCGTGTATAGCGTGTGGGCTAAAGCGAGTTGTAAAGGTACATCGGCTTGTGGATTGATGGCGATGTGTTGAACATTGTCGCGTCCAAGATAATCATGAGTAGAGGTAATGATTGGGTCGACACTAATTACTTTTATCTCACCACTTGCTGTTTTTTCTTTTAGCTGCTCGTAATAAGCGTATACGTCGTGGTCTGGGCACCACCAGTTAGCTTGTTGGTTTTTAATGAGATCAGAGCCCCATAACACGATGGTTTTACTGTTTTCTAATACCAATGGCCATGAAGTTTGTTGCTCATAGACCTCCATCGAACCCACTACGCGAGGTAAAATAACCTGCGCAGCCCCTGTGGAGTAGTCGCCACCCGTGCTGACGCTGTTACCGTGCAGGGCGATAGCGCGGGCAAGCATCCCAGAAGCATTATGGAACATCCCCGTTGATTGCCAGCCACTTGCGGTTAATAACCCGCTTGGGCCATAAGTTGTCTGAATGCGTTCAAGCTCTTGATAGAATAAATCTAGGGCTTCATCCCACGAAACACGCACAAATCGGTTATCGCCCCGTTGGGTGGTATCACTTAAATGGCGCTTGCGTAGCCAATCAACCCGCACCATTGGGTAGCGAATGCGTGCAGTGCCATGTACGTGGTCAGGTAAACCAGCGATCATTTTGGATGGAAATTTATCGCGCTCAAATGCTTTCGCTTCGATAAATCGACCATCAACAACGGTGGCGCGAATAGCACCCCAATGCGATCCCGTTAAAATGCCTTCTTGTACAACAGCGGTTTGTTCTGCTGCCGTTGCTGCACTGGCTTTTCGTGGGGTTAGTAATGAAGGGCCTAGCATCCCTGCCACCGTTAGCCCGCCTAGTTGGGCAAGAAAGCGTCGACGAGAAGCTTGAAATGTCGGATTATTTTTCATTATTTTTCTCCGTTGTCACCATGTGCAGCACCACCTGTATCAGATGCATTCATTTGCAGGTATTTCAATAAGGTACGTTCTTCGCGCTTATCTAAACTGGTAAAGCCAATCATGCCATTTAGGGTGCCTATCCAGCCATTGGCGTCGAAGTGGGCGATGTCAGGTGCACCGTGGCACTGGTTGCATGAGCCGTTGTACAGGGAGTCTGCATAAGCCCAAATTGGTTTGATATCGTTGACCATATCCCCTTGCTGCACCCACGCAGTGGCTTGCAATTTGCTCCACGAGGTATCAGTGGCTTCAACGGTCGTGCTTTCGAGGGTTTTTACATTTTCTTGAACATCACCACGAATGGACGCAACGAAAATACGTTTGCCTGGTAACTCAGAAAGTACACGGCGGCGGCCATCGGTTTCTGTCCAACCCGTAATTTCGACTTGTAGCCAATCACCATCGCGTTTTAACACTTTCACTTCAGATGCTGGTAACAGTGAGCCTGCTGGGTCTTTATCGCCTTTTTGAGCATAAAGCGGTTTGATATCAAGGGAATATAATGTATTGCCATCGTCATTTGCTTTGGAACGTAATTCATCGAACTGTTTACGAAAACCACTGCTCATATCGGGTAATTGGTGGGCGATCCCTTTGTGACAATCGATGCAAGATTGGTTATCTTTCGCTGCAATTTGCATTTGGCGTGCCGCTTCTGGGTTTTGCTTAGCGTGATCCATTGAATCGTAATCATGGCAGGAGCGGCATGTCGCGGAATTATTTTCTTTCATGCGAGCCCACTCGCGTTCTGCAAGTTCTGCACGTTTCGCTTCAAATTTTTCTGGGGTATCGATCGAATGTGCGATAAATGTTTGATAAATATCATTGCTCGCTTCGAGTTTACGTTTAATCATGCCAGGGAGGTCATTTGGTATATGACAATCGTGGCACTCTGCACGAACACCAGAAGCATTTTGGAAATGAACAGATTGTTTATATTCTTCATAAACGGTTTCCATGCTGTGACAGCTAACGCAGAATTCCGTTGTACTGGTGACTTTCATTCCCACATGAGGAACAACGATGAGTGCAACGCCGACAACAATACCGACGATAAGTAGTGTGAGCATTGACCAGCGCGCACTTGGCCTTAATAACGCTCTCCAGAGTTTCCGCATAATATCCCCTAAAATAATATGGTTTAATATAGAGGATCTTATTCAGCAAATATGAATAGCGGTACTGGTCAGGATGAACAGCATGCGGCAAGATGTGAATAAATATGAACAGATATGAACAGAAGAGAAGAAATTGATGGCATCACATCATATTGTGGTTGTTGAAGACGAACCCGTGACTCAGGCACGGTTGCAAGCCTATTTTGAGCAAGAAGGGTATCGTGTTTCGGTCACGGGGAGTGGTGCGGGTCTGCGTGAAATTATGGAGCTTCAGCCTGTCGACCTGATTTTATTAGATATTAATTTACCTGATGAGAACGGATTGATGCTCACAAGGGCACTGCGAGAGCGATTTACGGTAGGGATTATTTTAGTGACAGGGCGCTGCGACCAAATTGACCGTATTGTTGGTTTAGAGATGGGAGCGGATGACTATGTGACGAAGCCGCTGGAATTGCGGGAGTTAGTCGTGCGTGTGAAAAATCTTTTATGGCGCATTGACTTAGCGAACCAAGCGCACTCGCAACCTATTTCCCAAGACAATTGCTACCAATTTGCAGGTTATTGCCTCAATGTGTCTATGCACACGTTAGAGTTTAACCAAGAAACCATAAAATTAACGCGTGCTGAATATGAAATGTTAGTGGCTTTTGTGACGAATCCAAGGGAAATTCTAAGTCGTGAGCGGTTATTACGTATGTTATCAGCACGCCGCGTTGATAACCCAGATTTGCGTACTGTCGATGTGCTGATCCGCCGTTTGCGTCACAAATTAAAGGCGGATTTATTGGTTACTCAGCATGGTGAAGGTTATTTTTTAGCGGCTGATGTATATTGATAAACAGGGCGAAATCCCCCAGGAGAAAGTGAACAACGTAAGTGCTCACTATCGGCATTTTTCTGGGTTAATACTAAAATGGGTGGGCTAATATTATCTGGTACGGCATGGCCTTCGAGCACATTAATTGCTTGTTCAATGACGAGTTCCCCTTGCCAAACCATTTGGTCGCTGGCTGCCATGATAATTCGGCCGCGTTTTAAGCCACGATAGACTTGGTGGGACAAGTAAAAAGAAACAATATTGAGTGGTTTTGCAAGGTTTCGTTTTTCACCCATCGCAGCCTCTGCGGCAATGGCCGTACCGACCACCACATCGGCATCAGGGTGACGCTCTAGCATTTCATGTAACAAATTACGTTGAATTTCAAGGTCGTTATCACCATGGGCAATATCAAGAATAGTTACATTGCTTTTAGCTATAGCTTGTTGGAAACCGTCTTCCATTTCTTGACTGCCACCTGCATCACGAGGGCCTGGCATCAGTAATACTTTTAATGGGTTGCCTTTGCTCCATTGAACAAGGTAACGACCAGGTTGATAGCCCATTTGGAACCAAGGTACACCCACGCGAGTTTTAATGATGTTATTGTGAGTGGCATTTATCACTTCAATAACAGGTAAATGACCTACTTGTTGGCTTAAGTTAGGAAATGATGTGGTGCTACTGCCTAGCAACAACGCGTCGGCTCCCCATTGTTGGCATTGGGAAATTTGTTTTTGCTGAGTCGCTAGCTGATTATAACCGCCCGCTTCCAAAACTTTTAAATCGACACCGTAAGTCTGGGCTGCTTTTTGCATACCATAATTGATGGATAACCAATAAGAATCTTTTAAACTTGGGTAAAGGGCACATAACTTCCAAACTTTGTCGGTTTGGGGCGTTTGGTGTTTTTGATGACTGAAAGACAAATTATCTTGCCAACGCAATAGCGACTCGTTTTTATCCGCAGCATAACCGAGTGCCGCGTAAAACGTGACGAACAGTAAAATAAATGCGCGCATGATAGCCTCACTGGTCATAAACCTTTATCCTAAATGCTTTTGTAATATGAACTCAACCTTTATTAACCGCTAGGTGCGTAAACTGTGAATTTATCACTAACTCGACGATTGTGGATGGGCTTTGCCTTAATGGCCGCATTGACGTTCATCAGTACCCTAGTGGGCTGGTATAACCTCCGTTTTGTTAGTCAGGTTGAGCAAGATAACACCCAAGCCCTAATTCCAACCATGAATATGGCGCGCCAATTAAGTGAAGCCAGCGCATGGGAGCTTTTTTCAGCACAAAATTTGACTAATGCAGATAATGAAAACAGCTGGCTTGCCCAAGGCCGAATGCTAACAGCACAAAGCTTAAAAATTACGAACTTATTGAAAACCCTTCGTGAACAAGGGTTTGATACATCAGCAATTGAACAGCAAGAAAAAGAGATCGCCAAGTCGTTAAGCCAACAGGGGGAGCTTGTTGGCCAACGGCTGACGTTGCGTAATACACAGCGACAACTACGCCAACGAATTATTTCAGCGGCAGGGGAAATTGCGCAGTTAGCTCATGGGCAGGCAAATAATGCCACAACCTCTGCAGGAGCAACGCAAGTTAGTTTATATGATTTAATTGAAGAAAAACGAACTTCATCAGCGCAGGCGGCACTTGATCGCTTAATTGATATTGACCTTGAATATGTCAGTCAAATGAATGAATTACGGCTCAGTGCGATGCGTGTTCAACAGATGGTGTTAAATTTAAGTACATTGCCATTAACCCCAAATACAGTGGAGTTAGATAACCAACTCAACCAAGCAGTGAAAATCCTCCAACGTCGGCAAAAATACATTGAAGATCCCGCAGTTCGTCACCAAGTAGGAAATGCATTAGACATCGTTAGCCGTTATGTGGAGTTGATTTCGCTATATCGCCAAGAAAACGATATCACCACGCGTTTACAGATTTTATCGCAAAATAATATTGACCAATTTGCACGCTTTAGCAGTGAAGTTACCCAACTGGTTGATACGATTGAACAACGTAATCAAACAGCACTTGTCGAACTCAAGCAAGCCAGTGAACGGGGGCAAAACTGGTTGTTGTTACTCAGTGTTGTGTCACTTTTTTCATTTATTTTGATTTTATGGCGTGTGGTTTATCGGCTAGTGACTAAACCACTCGCGCAGCAAACACAAGCTCTCCAGCGGTTACTTGAGGGGGATATTGATTCCGCATTTCCTGAAACAGCGGGGGTGAAAGAATTAGACACCATCGGTCGTTTGATGGATGCATTTCGCTCAAGTGTTCATGCGCTGAATAGTCAGCGTGAACAGCTCGCCGATCAAGTCAAAGCACGGACTGCGGAATTACGGGTATTGGTGGTAGAGCACCGAAAAGCACGCGCCGAAGCGGAAAAGGCCAACCACGCAAAATCTGCCTTTTTGGCTGCCATGAGTCATGAAATTCGCACACCGCTATATGGTATTTTAGGCACAGCGCAGTTGTTATTAGAAAAGCCACCGCTTAAGCAATATCGTGAAGATTTGCACGCCATCACAGATTCAGGTGAGTCTTTACTGGCTATTTTAAATGATATTTTAGATTACTCCGCCATTGAAGCAGGCGGGCAGAATGTTTCTATCAGCGATGAACCTTTTCTACCAAAACCGCTACTAGAAAGCACATTATATTTAATGAATGCGAGCAATAAAAACCGCGCTATCACAATGGTGGCAGATATTGCGGATGACTTGCCTGTGGCACTACAGGGCGACCCATTACGTATTAGACAGATTATTACTAATTTGTTGAGCAATGCACTGCGCTTTACACAGGCAGGGCAAATTACCTTACGCAGTTGTCGTTTTGGTAAATACTGGTTTATTGAGGTAGAAGATACTGGGTGTGGCATTGAAGGCTCGCGCCTAGCTGATATTTTCAAACCGTTTGTGCAAGTGGATAGCCAACGAGGCGGAACAGGTCTTGGGTTGACCATCAGTGCAAGCTTGGCTGAGGCCATGGGGGGAGAGCTTACTGTGAATAGTGAGTTGGGTGTTGGAAGCTGTTTTCGTTTAACATTACCCCTTTGCCCTGCGTTAAAGCCCATTGATAATTCTTCTGATTTACCTGTTAACATACATGGTGTGAGTTTATTGCTGATTGAAGATAACCCGTTGACACAAAAAATTAGCAGTGAAATGCTAATTTCAAGTGGGGCGAAAGTGACAGTCGCGGGGTCAGCGGCAGAAGCGCTGGCAATACTCTCGCAACAACCTTCCTTTACTGCTGCACTAGTCGATTTTGGCTTGCCAGATATTGATGGGATTACATTAGCGAAGCAGTTATCAGAGCAATATCCGTTGCTTCTCCTGATTGGTTTTAGTGCCCATGTGATTGATGAAACGTTGCGACAACGTACTCATAAAATTTTCCGTGGGATCATTCAAAAGCCTGTTCCGAGGGATACACTAAATCAATTAATTACTAAATATATTTCGGGGGGGGAATGCATTTCAATTCCATCTATTATTCCTGAGAATATACAGTCAGTTAATTTAGTGCAATTGGAAAATGATGCACAATTAATGGGTTACCCAAAAATCAAGGACTGGGTAGCTATTTTTAAACAGCATTCTTTCCCCTTATTGGCTGATATTGAGGCTGCTTATCAACATAATGATACTGAACGTATAAAAAAGTTGGCTCATCAATTAAAAAGCAGCTGCGCCAGTTTAGGCCTACAAATGGCGATGGCGACGTGTGTTCTTTTAGAAAAAGAACCTTTACAATCCACTGAATTAAGAAAAGAAATAGAAGATGGGTTACAAGTGATTGAGAAATGGTTGGAAAACCAATCGACTTGATTCAAGTTTCAAATGTTGTGAAAAAGGCGATTTAATCGCCTTTTTACGGCATCATTGTTTACCTTGCAACTCTTAAGCCACCTTCGACCCCTTGCGGGCTCCATAAAATTTGCCATAACTGGATATCACGGGCTCGAAAAGCGCCAGCACAGGCATTCAAGTAATAAGAAAACATCCGTTTAAAGCGCGGTGTATAATTATGCTCTAGCTCAGGCCAAGCTGATTGGAAACGTGAATACCACGCCATAAGCGTTTTATCATAGTCAGCACCAAAGTTATGCCAATCTTCCATCACTAATTTGTTTTCGCTACTTTCGCCAATATTTTGCAGTGAAGGCAGACAACCATTTGGAAATATATATTTATTGATCCATGCGTCAACATTTACCTTATTTCGATTGGAACCAATCGTGTGCAATAAAAATAGCCCATCTGGTTTTAAATTTCGTTTCACCACATCAAAATACGTTGCATAATTTTTGGGGCCGACATGTTCAAACATGCCAACGGAAACAATGCGGTCAAATTGGGCATTAAGATTACGGTAATCTTCTAACATAATTTGCACATCAAGTTCAGCACATCGCGCTTGTGCATATTTCTGTTGCTCAGCAGAAATCGTTACACCCGTTACCGACACTGAAAAATGTTTTGCAGCAAAAGCTGCAAGGCCTCCCCAGCCACAACCGATATCAAGTAAACGCATTCCTGGTTTTAATTGCAGTTTTTCGCAAATCAGTTTTAATTTTTGTTCTTGTGCTATCGGCAAGTTCTCGGGGGTATTATCTAAACCTTTCCAATAACCACAGGAATATTGCATATAAGGGTCAAGCATCCGTGAGAATAGGTCGTTCCCAAGGTCGTAATGCTCCTCACCTACAATGCGTGCGCGTTTTGGTGTTTGTAAATTACGGATGCGTGCAATCGCAATTTTCAGTATATCGCTGAAATTATGTGGTAGTTTTTTATCGAGACCATGGCGGAGTACATGGTGGAAAAAAATATCTAAACGTTCGCAATCCCACCAACCCGCCATATAACTTTCACCAAGTGCAATGGAACCTTGTTGTAAGACATGTTTATAAAATTGGTCATTATGGACACGAATATCGAAAGGTTGGGAGCCATTAATTTCAATGCCAGCTTCGCTTAATAACTCACTAACAATGCGCTTCCAAGAGTCGACAGAGGTTTTTTGATTAACAGCATGTTCAGTACTCATCTGATCTCCAATTTTTAGCAAAGTGGGATTCAGAGAGCTTTATTTGTGACGTATTCGCGGTACAGCAAAACAGGAATATTGACCACCACTGTATGGCAGACAGTGTATTAGCGTTATTGTTGCTATAAATAAAGCTCAAATCCAGTTTCAGATAACTCTCTAAAAAATATAAAACCTTCAGTGTGAATTTCAATCAAAATTACAACTAAATAACATAAAAGGCACTTATCACCAAAAAACAAGGTGAATTAAGGGGATATTGCCCTTATACCATTATATTTTAGTATGACTTAAGTGAGTGACAAAATGATGAACACTATTTTTATAAGTAAGTTTAAATAGTTACAGATGTGTAGATGGCTATTCTTGTTTGCAGATAATCTTAGTGGGTAAAATAGCGCTCAATAAATTATTGAGCGCTATTAATCAGTTTAATCAACAATGATTAAACGAGTGGGGAATATCCGTAACGAACGGTTTCAGTTTCTTCGAGGTGAATTTGGGTTACCGCAGGTTGGGTATTGGCAATGATTTGTCCATCACGAATAGAGTAACGCACTGGCACTTGACGGCGCACCGCATCGAAACCATTTTCAGCAGGCAAAATTAACAGACTTGCGCGTTTACCTTCACTGACACCGTAGTCTTGTAAGTTCAAGGTACGTGCGCTGTATTCACTAATCAGTTTCAATCCATCATTGATTTGCTGATAACCCATTAATTGGCAAACATGTAACCCCATATGCAGGACTTGCAACATATTGGCTGTGCCAAGTGGATACCACGGGTCAAAAACGTCATCATGCCCAAAGCACACATTAATATCCGCAGCCAGCATCTCTTTTACTCGCGTGATCCCACGGCGTTTTGGGTAGGTATCAAATCGGCCTTGTAAGTGAATGTTCACTAACGGATTGGCAACAAAGTTGATTTTCGACATTTTTAACAAGCGGAACAAACGGGATGTATAAGCACCGTTATAGGAGTGCATCGCTGTAGTGTGGCTCGCAGTCACACGGGAGCCCATGCCTTTCGCGTGTGCTAACGCGGCAACAGTTTCCACAAAGCGCGATTGCTCGTCATCAATTTCATCACAGTGAACATCAATCAAACGGTCATACTTTTCAGCTAAAGCAAAGGTTTTATGGAGTGATTCCACACCGTATTCACGGGTAAATTCAAAGTGAGGAATTGCACCAACGACATCAGCACCAAGGCGTAGAGCTTCTTCAAGGAGTTCTTCACCATTTGGGTAAGACATAATGCCCTCTTGTGGAAAGGCGACAATTTGCAAATCGATCCATGGCGCCACTTCTTGCTTCACTTCAAGCATCGCTTTCAGTGCCGTTAACGTAGGATCAGACACATCAACATGAGTACGAACATGTTGAATTCCATTCGCAATTTGCCATTTCAAGGTCTGCCATGCGCGGTTTTTCACATCATCGTGTGTGAGCATCGCTTTGCGTTCTGCCCAACGTTCAATCCCTTCGAATAAGGTACCAGACTGGTTCCAGCTAGGTTGTCCCGCCGTTTGGGTTGTATCTAAATGAATGTGCGGCTCAACAAAAGGAGCCGAAACTAACCCACCTTCACCATTTAAGCTTTCTGGCAAGATCTCGCCATCCACTTGCGGGGTAATTGCAGTGATTTTTTGGTTATCGATATCGATGCGCCATAAGCCATTACGCTCAGGTAAGCGGACATTATGGATATGTTTAATAGTTTGATTATGCACGAGTTAACTCCGAATCCGTGGCACGGCGGCGGTTTAATAAAGGATTAAGTACAGCGTAACACAAAGCGCCCCCAAGGACGGCATTAACAGGCACAATTCCAGGTAACCAATGCCCCGCAATGACACCCGCTGCAACAGCGATTAACGCACTGACATTCACATCACGCATTTTACTGCGATCGAATGTTTCATAACGATGGCGATACATCAAGTAGTCAGCAATGATTATCCCACCTATCGGTGGAATGGCGGCAGATAAGAAGGTTAGCCAGCCGACAAAATTGTTATACAGCCATAATGCACACAAAGTACCAACTAACCCATTCACAATGGATAAGGCTTTACTGGATAACCCAGTAATGTTGGCGAAGCCTAAACCTGAAGCGTAAAGGGCATTGTCATTGGTTGTCCAAATGTTTAAACCCAAAACGATAATTGCGGGTAATAACAAACCTTGGGCAATCATGACATCTGAGATATCAGCCATTCCGAGTGACGCGGCCCCAGCTGCACCAAAGATAAACATTAATGAGTTACCAAGGAAGAAAGCCACGAGTGCGACTAAAACGGCGACTTTCGGTTTGCGACCAAAGCGAACAAAATCTGCGGTTAAGGTGCCTGCACTGACGAATGAGCCGACCACCATGGCAAGTGCCAAATTAAAATCAATCGGTTTTGCAGGGACAACGGCTTGTAGTGCGCTCATTCCCCCCATATCGGTGATCGCGAGGTAGACAGAGTAACTCCCTAATATAGCAATCGCGGGAACGGCGACGATAGAAAGGACGGTTAATGCGGAAATACCGAAAAATACGGTGACGGTCATTAAAATGCCTGAAATACCAATCAACCAGTTAATGTCCCAGCCTGTGGCTTTACCAACAGGGATAGCAAACATCGCAACACCCACACCAAACCAGCCGACTTGCGTGCCGCCAAGTAAGAATGAAGGGAGCCATGAGCCTTTAATACCGAAGGAGTAACGCGCTAGGAGGTGAGTTGTTAAGCCAGTTTTTGAACCGATAAAACCAAGAAATGCGGTGTAGATACCAAGAAGAAGATTACCAATAAGAACTGCGAGGAAGAAATCATGAAAATTAAGACCGGTACCGAGAGCGCCTCCGGTCCACATACTGGCTGAAAAGAACGTTAAACCTAGCATCACAAAGGTTAATGCTAGTCCGCCTTTTCGCGCGGATATGGGCACGGGCCCATGGCTATAATTTTTATCTTCAGGCACGATTGTCTCCAGTTATTTTTCTCAGGCCAAAAAAATCCGACGCATTTTATAGCCATCAAAATAAAAAGCAAACGTTTTCGTATATTGTTCAATATTTTTAATTTATTGATTTGAAATGTGTGCTCTTAGGTGATTTATTGCAGAGAGGTAAATCCATATTCAGTAAAAAGTTGTTGCGATTCAATCTGTAATAGGTAATTTGCGAAAATTTCTGATTTTTTTGTTATCAATGCCATGGTGTAAATCGCTTGGATATTATCGTGATTTGGAATTGGGAGCGTGGTGAGGTTTGGCAGTTTTGCAATTTTTTGTTGATAGTGATGATAGCCAATAAATAAGTCTGCCTGATGAGATTCTATTAACCATTGGGAAGCTAATTGACCAGAAGGGATCACGGGAGAGTTTTTCCCACCGACTAAGTGGCGAGTACGAGCTTGAATCTCATTAGCAAGGTGAGGATGATTCAGGCGAATTTTATCGTAGAGTTGGATAACATAATCCCCACAAGGGTCATCGTGGGGCGTAGATGTGCCAATGATAATATCTGGTGCACTAAGCAATTGCAGCCAGTTTGGGTACTTTTGGGCAAGCAGTGTCGTTGTGGTAATTCCTAGGCGGTTAGTAATAAAGGGCAAAGTGGCATAGGCGATATTTTGTTGCATTAATACTAGGGGATGTGCTTTATCCGCAGAAAGAAACAGATCACAATATGTACCTGCCTCAATTTTTCGCCGTAATAGACCTGCGGGGCCAAACTCACAGGTGATTGCATGCTCATCCGCTTGCGGAAAATGCGTTAAAATGGCAGTCAATGCGCCACGTAGACTGCCCGCTGCCATAATATGCATTAATGGTTGCCTTGATATTGAGTACGATAGAATTTTTGATACCAATTATTCACTTTTGCATCCACATCAACATCAGCAAATTTTTGGGGGTAGAGCTTGCTCGCCATCCATAATTCACCTAACGCCATAGCTTCAGGCATTGGATAACCCCATGCTTTCGCATATTCAGGCATTAAAAAGACGCGTTTATTTTTAACAGCATCAATAACTTGCCAGCGCGGGTCATTGTTGATTTCATCCACTACGCTTGGGTATCGGTCTTGAATGAAAATGACTTCAGGGTTCCAGCTAATCACTTGTTCTAAGGAAACTTGTTTGTATCCTTTGATGGTTGATGCGGCAACGTTCATCGCCCCTGCATGTTGCATCATTAAACCCGTGTATTTTCCAGAGCCATAAGTGGTGAGCTCAGGGTTCGCCATGTAGGCTCGAATACGTTGATTTTCAGGAATATTTTTTAAGTGTTGAGCTACAACGTCGCGGCTATCAAAAGTTTCTTTAATCAGTGCTTTTGCGTTGTCGGGTTTATTGACGATATCCCCAATCAGCGCAATGCCTTCTTTTAAGCCTTCGTTATATGCCTGTTCTTCGTTGATAAGTTCAGGATTGACATTGTTTTTTGCTTTGCCACTATTGTCTTTTTGCAATGAAATTGCCACAACAGGAATGCCCACTTGGGATATTTTATCGATCATTTCTTGCGGGGCATAGTTTGTTACAAATACCACTTGAGGTTTTAATTGCACTAAACTTTCAAGGTTAACACTTTTGAGGTCACCGACATTGGGAACTTTGACCAATTCAGGAGCAAGTCTTTCATAATTTTGCCCAAGTTGTTCACGCCAATTCCCCATGACGCCAACGATTTTATCGGTGGCATCCAACTGAACCAGTAAATTTAATGTTTGGTGTTGGAGAACGGCGACACGTTCAATCTGGTCGTCAATGACAACTTTTCGACCTAATTGATCGGTAAATTCTCGCTCAGCTAAGCTGGCGAATGAGCAAGATAAAGCCAAAAGGCCAATAAGATATTTTTTCATTGTTATATAACCTAGTATTTCGATGTAAATTGATTTATATAACGATTAATTTCAAGGGTCAACTATCATTTGGTGAATTAATGGGTTTAAACTTGATGTTAAATAAGAAATAAAAAGAAAAATTTAGCGCCTAATAAGCTTAGACGCTAAATCACAACAGAAAGGCTATTTTAAGAGTCGTGCTTTAACGGATTTACCTTTGATTTTACCTTGTTGCAGGTGTTTCCACGCTTGCTGAGCCACGGAGCGCTTTACTGCCACATAGGCGTGGGTTGGGTGAATGGCAATTTTACCAATGTCTGCGCCGTCAAGGCCGACCTCTCCAGTGAGAGCCCCTAAAATGTCACCAGGGCGCATTTTAGCTTTTTTGCCGCCATCAAGGCATAACGTCACCATTGTGGCTTCAAGTGGTGTAATGCGAAGACCTGCGGGTTCGGGTTGCCAGTTTAGCTTCATATTCAGCATTTCTTCGAGGGCATTTGCGCGTTGTGCTTCTTCAGGGGCGCATAGGCTAATGGCTAAACCGCTTTCACCTGCACGAGCAGTACGGCCGATACGGTGCACATGAACTTCAGGATCCCACGATAATTCATAGTTAATCACCATTTCAAGGGCTTT
Organism: Providencia sp. PROV129; assembly: GCF_028482245.1. Taxonomy (NCBI): domain Bacteria; kingdom Pseudomonadati; phylum Pseudomonadota; class Gammaproteobacteria; order Enterobacterales; family Morganellaceae; genus Providencia; species Providencia sp. PROV129. The sequence continues at coordinate 146,267 of NZ_JAMPQD010000010.1, read as the reverse complement.
AATATCGAGTCCGCGGGAAGCGACATCGGTCGCAACCAACACGCGGCTGCTCCCATTTGCAAAGCGCACCAAGGTTTGGTCACGGTCACGTTGTTCTAAGTCGCCATGTAGCACTAACACACTTTGCTTGCTGTCATTTAGTGCATCATACACCGCTTGGCAATCTTTTTTGGTGTTACAAAAAACGACGCAAGAAGCGGGTTGTTCACGGCTTAATAATTTTTGTAATAATTCGATTTTACCGTGGCGTGAGACTTCATAAAATTGCTGCTCAACCTCAGGTAATTCATCAACACTATTGATTTCAATTGTTTGTGGCTCGTGCTGAATTTGTTGGCTAATGCGTGCTATTTCATCTGGCCAAGTAGCGGAAAACAGTAAAGTTTGTCGGCTTATTGGTGCGTAGTTAATTACGGTTTCAATGTCAGGCATAAAGCCCATATCTAGCATTCTGTCCGCTTCATCCAGCACTAACGTTTGCAATTCATCAAGTTGAACGGTTTCGCGGTTTAGGTGATCAAGTAAGCGGCCTGGCGTCGCGACAATTATATGGGCTGCATGAGCAAGGGAATCGCGCTGCACGCTAAAAGGTACACCGCCACACAAGGTGAGAATTTTAATGTTTGGAATTGCACGGGCTAAGCGGCGTAATTCGTTGGCGACTTGTTCTGCGAGTTCGCGAGTAGGGCACAAAACCAATGATTGGGTTTTAAATAATTTGGCATCAATACGTTGCAATAACCCCAAACCGAATGCAGCAGTTTTACCGCTGCCTGTTTTGGCTTGCGCACGAACATCTTTCCCCGCCAGGATAGCAGGAAGGGCGGCCGCTTGGATCGGGGTCATACTGAGGTAACCTAACTCTTGTAGGTTAGACAGTTGTTCCGCGCTCAGCGCGTTAAGATCAGCAAATGAAGTCACAATAAAATCTCAAATAATAAAAAGGAGCTAATGGCGCCAATGATACTATCCCTGCATGATGCTGTCTGTTTTTAATTCCAAATTAAGGTAGGAAAGGTGGGGTTCAGGTAAGATTTTAGATAAACCAGACTGGAGGATAATTAAATGGACAATTTGCAGCAGCGGCTCAATCATTATCAACGGCAAATTCAAGAAAGTGAACTCAACGTTGTCTATGAGTATTTAATTAAAACCATGATGCAAGCAAAGCAATATCTTGCAAATCAATCTGAACGTGGTTTTGAATATGGAAATATCTCCCCAGGTTACCTAGATTACTCATATTTTCCTATTGTAAATACATTTTTGAAACAGCGAAAACTGCGCTTTGGTATTGTGCTTAATCACCGTAAATTGTGTTTAGAATTATGGTTGATGGGGCAAAATGCATCAATACAAAAGGTATATTGGCAAAAATTAAAATCCAGTCCATGGAATACACATTTGGCTGAAATGCCGCAATACAGTGTGTTAGCGACTATGCTAATTTCTCATCCTGATTTCACGCAAAAAAGTGCACTATTTGTTGGAATAGAAAAACAGCTGTTCCCACTGATGAATGACGTGATGTGTTTTATTGAAAAAATAGAAAGGTAAGTCATAAAAAGCTTCCTTTCTTATAAAGGAAGCTTTGAGCCAGTGTTCTCTATTGTTAACTAGGGATTAAATCGGCCCTAAATTGGTCAGGACGGCATAAACCAGAGCCACAATAGAAATGGCAATCCATGTGAAGACTAATGGCCAAATAAATTTCACCCACGTGGTATATGGGATTTTCGCCGTAGCCAGCACGGCCATTAAGATCCCCGATGTTGGGTTAATGCAGTTCACCACACCTTCACCTAACAGAACCGTTTGTACGGTAGTTTGGCGGGTAATTTCGAGTAGGTCGCCCATCGGAGTAAAGATTGGCACTAATACAGCGGCCTCACCTGAGCCAGAAGAAATAAAGAAGTGCATAATCGCTGCAGTTGCAAACATAGAGAGTGCAGAAAGGGTTTTTGGCAAACCATCCATCATCGAAATAATCGCATTGACGATGGTGTCCAAAATCATGCCATCAGATAATACAATCGCAATAGCACGTGCCATACCAACGATAAATGCACCGCCAACCATACCCGCACAGCCTTTTAAGAAGCCTGTTGCAATGCTATTTGGTGACATACGGTTGAGTACACCAACACCGACCCCTAAGATGATAAACATCGCCATCATCTCTTTTTCACCCCAGCCCCATTCGACAGCACCAAAAATAAAGCCGACTAAGCAGAATGCGCTATATGACAAAGTGATGATATGTAGCGCCGAAATTTTTGAGGTTTGGTGATCAGCGTCATCGACAGCAATCTCTGGGCGAACCATACCTTGCTTACGGCATTTTTTAGTATAGAAAGTTAAAAATAAGATACCCGCGATGACGAAAGCGATATAAATCACCATTCGAAAACCAAGGCCAGATAGCAGGGGAACGTCTGCTAAGCCTTGTGATAAGCCAACCGTCATCGGTGCCATGATTGAGGCATTAAAACCAGCATAGGCAGCAACATAGACCAATGCGGCACCAAATTTATCGTCCATCCCAACAGATTTTGCGACTAGCAGGCCGATAGGAACAAATGCAATGATTGAGTTAACGACAATGCCAGTAGTGCCTAAAATAGAAAACACCACAAAGAAAATTGTGATTAACAGAAAATCATTGAGCTTCTTACTGCGCGAAATATTATTCAGTACCTTTTTTATGGCACCGGTTTCTTCAAGAAGATGTAACGCACCACCTGTAAAAATAATTAAAAAGATAATTGGTGCAGCTTTTACTAAGCCATCGGCAATAGACGTGAAGATTTGCCCTGGTAAAATACCGTGTTGCTCAGGTAAACGCTCATAGCTACCAGGTATGGTGTAAGAGCTAGATACTTTAGTTTCAATGCCATCTTTGACCATGGTGATGACTTTAGTCTCTGATGCATATTGCCCCGCAGGAACGATCCAAGTAGCAATACCTGCGATGACTAAAATGAAGAACAATAAAACGTAAGGGTTCAAACCTTCCGAACGTTTTTTCGCTGGTGGTGGTGTATTTGTTGACGTTGTTGCCATATTATTATCCTGTTGGATTATTATTTATTGTGTAATACGTTGTAATACATTGAAAAATAACTGTGCTCGCTCAGTTAATGATGGAATTTCTAAATATTCTTTATCACTGTGTTGGTAGCCGCCGATTGGGCCTAAGCCATCAACAGTAGCAGTGCCGACACCTGCTGTGAATGAAGCATCTGAGCCGCCGCCTGTTGAAACGTCGATTAACTCGATATCTAATTTCGTCGCTTCTTGCTTGATGATGTCGATAAGTACTGTACTTTCATCCGTTTTAGCCATTGGCGGGCGATTGATTCCCCCAGTTAGCGTCAGTTTAATGCCGTCTAATATCGGTTTGCTGCACACTTCTCTGACTTTTTTATCAATTTCTACGCCTTGTTCTTCAGAAGAAATTCGTACATCGATTTCTGCTCTCGCATTGGGTGCCACAGTATTGACTGAGGTTCCACCTGAAATGAGACCAACGTTAACGGATAAGCCTTGGTCATGGGCAGAGAGTGCATGTAAGCTTTGGATTTTGTGGGATAGCTCTTGAATAGCGCTGATACCAGCTTCAGGGGCAATACCCGAGTGAGAAGCTTTCCCTTCGATGCTCAGTACATAAGTGCCGACGCCACGGCGTGCACTAACAATGGCGCCATTGGCACGTGCAGGTTCCATAACTAAGGCATAACGCTTGCCTAATGCACATTTTTCAATCACACCGCGGGATGAAATAGAGCCAATTTCTTCGTCGCAGTTAAGTAAAATTTCGATATTTTTATAGCGAGAGTCTTGGTTGTCGTACAGTTGCTTCATGACTTGATACACCATGACATGACTGCCTTTCATATCAATCACACCTGGACCATAGGCTCTATCACCTTTGATACTAAATGGACGTTCTGCGACAGTGCCTTTTGGGAAAACGGTATCTAAGTGCAGTAAAATTAAGATATCGGCCTTTACCGATGGGTAATAAATACGGTAGTTATTGCCTAATGATTCATTTTCAATGACTTCAACTTCAAATCCCATTGCTTGGTATTTTTCGCACCACACGGCAGCATGGTTATCGACGCCAGCCTTGTCATAAGAACCAGATTCGATATTCACGACCTGTTCCAGTAGTTTTAACATGGCGGGCTCGTGCACTAAAAAATGATTAGTCATAATGGATTCCTAATATTGTGTTTGTCGTTAATGAGACTGTTTTTATTGTGTTCTGCATGTGGTATTACATCGAAAAATAAAGATAAGAATAAGTGCAATGTAAGAAATTTCATTTTTCTTTAAATTAAATAAATATATACACCACTTGATAAAGTACTCAGTTTTAATTATTTGATTAAAATTTTTCAATAATTATTGTAAGCATTTTTTATCGTCTCTGTTATGTTTCTATGACACGGATTAACTAAATCGAATTTGATGATTCGATATATAACTTCACTATTATGTGAAAGGTTAATATGCAGGATACCGATAGCGGTCGGTACTTTTTGACTCTATCATACTAAATAATTTGGATACAAGTTTTGTTTTATTTTAATTTAACGCATTGAAATTGAATGAAAAATACAAAACAATAAAATAAATCTAATCATTCGCTATAAATAATTAAGGAACTTTATATTTTGGATTTTTGTTTTACAGTAATGGTTTTTTTGTTTGATTTTATTCAATTTACTTATATAAAGTATAATTTAGAGTGTAAATAAACCAATATTAAAATTTATATTTTTATTTGAATTTAATAAACATAATAAACTTTATGGTCTTTAGGATTTAAATCGAACAATTATTAAACACTTTGTTTTGTGAATAGCTTTTGATTTTAAATAAGTATAATTATGTGATTTTTGTTCGTAGGTTAAATTGAGATTAATAATTAGTATTTCTTTGTTTAAATAATGTGCTAAATGCTGACTTGGTTAATTGGCGATATTATTAGAAACATAAAATGAAGCTACGTTTTTAGCTACCTTACAGAGGTTTGATAGGGTAATTGTTGTTCTTCACTTTGTGGTTGGTAATAAATGAGCTGATATAGCTGAGCAATCTGTAAGAGAAAATAGTTAGGATGGCAAAAGAGAATAAGTTTCTACAATAGCACCATTAAAGAGTAAGTCGGTAGAGATGGTAAGTGAAATTTCGGATAGGACTATGATGCTAATCATGGTTTTCATTAGGCCTGATTACATTGGTTAGTAATATAATTAACTTTTAATATACAATTATTCTTTAATTTTAATAGGTTAATGAATTTTATCTACTGGTGAAGTAGATATTGATAAACTAAATAGTGATATTGTGACGGCTCGCTCATTTCATGTTTATTGATTAACTTATTGTATTTTAAGATTATTAATTTAAATTTAGAAAATTTTTCTCTAAATTTGTATAAAGTCATCGATTTTTAGAAAAATTTTTCTATTTCCCTATGGCATATTCCTTTCAGCAACAAATATAAATAAACACTTTTTTCTCTTTCTATGATTGGGTTTTAATAATGACTAAGAATATTGCTACTGTTTTAATTCATGGTGGAAAACAGCAAGATACTGTCAATCATGCGATTTTCCCTGCAATCACAACCGCGAGTACTTTTGTCCAACAAAGCTTAACTGAACATGGAGAATATTGTTATTCCCGTTGCAGTAACCCAACTCGTTATGCCTATGAAACACTGTTAGCGGAAATTGAAGGTGGAATCTACGCAACAGCGACTGCTTCAGGTGTTGCGGCTTCAAGTTTAGTGCTAAATTTACTACCAAAAGACTCTCATATTATTGCAATGAAGGGCGTTTATGGTGGAACTTTCCGCTTATTTGAGCGTGTTGCAACCGTAAACTGTGGTCACAAAATAGATTATGTTGATTTAAATAATCTGGATGAGGTCAAAGCTAACATAAAAGACAATACCCGCTTAATTTGGATTGAAAGTCCAACTAATCCGTTATTAGAGTTAGTGGATATTAAAGCGGTTTGTTCGTTGGCAAAAATGCATGATATTTTGACTTGCGTGGATAATACATTTGCAACAGCATGGAACCAAAAACCATTAGAATTAGGTGCCGATTTAGTGATGTTATCAGCCAGTAAATATATCGGTGGTCATTCTGATTTAATTGGTGGTGCGGTAATTACACAACGTGAAGATATTGCCAGTCGACTTGATTTTTTAAAAACCACCCTCGGTGCAATTGCTTCTCCCTTTGATGCTTACCTTGCATTACGCGGCTTAAAAACATTGGCATTACGCATGTCAGCACAATGCAGTAATGCGCAGAAAGTCGCAGAATATCTAGCAACACACCCGAAAATTGAGCACGTTTATTACCCAGGTTTACCATCACACCCACAACATCAGCTATGTAAAACACAAATGCGAAGCGGGGGGGCAGTTGTGACGATTAAATTAAAAGGTGATATTGAGGATACAAAAACATTTTTATCTAAGGTGACTTATTTTGTATTGGCGGAGTCTCTTGGTGGTGTGGAAAGTATGGTAAACCATTCAGCGACCATGTCCCATGGTTCAATGACTAAAGAAGAAAGAGAAAGTATTCATGTTTACGATACGACATTGCGTTTATCAGTAGGTATTGAAGATATTAACGACTTATTAAATGATTTAGAAAAAGCATTATCTTAATTAAAATCACAATAAAATATAATAAGAGAGCACCCCATGAATGATTATGGAATTTGGACCATTGTCACTCCACTGGTCACGATACTTTTAGCCATTTTTACACGCCAAGTTATTTTATCTTTATTATTGGGAATATTAGTCGGGTTTACCGTTATTAATGATCATAATATATTATTAGGTGTTAACGGAACACTCGATGGAATTATTAATACTTTTGCCTCACCTGGAAATACAAAAACAATTCTATTTATGGTCATGATAGGCGGTATTATGCGCCTTGTTGTGGTTACAGGTGGTGTTAGGTCACTTGTTAGATTATTGACTAATAAAACCAAGTTGATTAAAAATAGAAAAGCAGTTCAATTAATGGCAATGATTATTACGTCATTAATTTTTATTGAAAGTTCAATTAACCAGTTAATTGCAGGTGCGTCAACAAAAACACTCGCGAAGAATTATGGTGTTTCGCCAGAAAAAATGTCTTATATCGTGCAAACATCCTGTGTGTCGGTGTGCTCGTCAGCGATGATAAACGGTTGGGGGGCGGCAATGATGGGGGTGATTGGCGTGCAGATATCAAAAGGTTTTATTACGGGTGAACCTTTTGAAATTTTAGCCAGCTCGATGGTATTTAATATCATGGCATGGTTTTCTTTAGCTTCGGTTTTATTTTATATCTTCTCCAATTTTTCTTGGGGGCCGATGAAAAAAGCAGAATTGCGAGCTCATGAAGAATCGTTAACCATCTTATCCGCGGAAAATACTGAGCAAGATGATGAAGATATTATTGAACATCCTAATTGCCATACATCTTTAAATTTCTTTATCCCAATTTTATCAACGGTATTAATGGTCCCAGTGGCTTTATATATCACTGGTAATGGTGACTTTAGTAAAGGCAGCGGCTCAACATCTGTTTATTGGGGGGTCATGTTTGGAACGCTAGTTTCTTTTGTCTGGTTCTTAGCGCGTCGCGTATTAAATATTGAGAGTTTCTTTAAAGAACTATATATCGGTTACGCTAGCATGGTGAAAATCAGCTCAGTCATGATATTAGCATTCTTAATGGGGACAGTTTCCTCAGATTTAAATACTGGGGCTTATATTGCTGAAGTGACTTCTGGTGTTATTTCCCCTGCATTCTCAATCGGTTTTATTTTCTTAATTAGTGCTGTAATGTCATTGGCAACAGGCACATCGTGGGGAACGTTTGCCATTATGATCCCTATCGGTGTGCAATTAGGTATTTCAGTGGGAATGCCAGTGGAATATATGATTGGTGCAGCTATCGCAGGGTCTATTTACGGCGATATGACATCCCCAATTTCCAGTGATGCGATTGTGGCTTCCATGGCAACAGATTGTGACCATATTGAACATATCCGAACACAAATGCCTTATGCTACTGTGACAGCTGCATTTGCTCTGATGGTCTACCTCTATTTAGGCTTCACATATTAATCTGGATAATATTCAAATGAATATACAAGAAAGGCTTTCAGCAATAGCGAAAATTAATTTATTGCATACCGCAACGCCATTGGTGAAATTGAATAATATATCTGAATACCTTGGTCGAGAAATTTATATTAAACGTGATGATATGACCCCCCTTGCGATGGGGGGCAATAAACTGCGTAAGTTAGAGTTTATTATTGCGGATGCACTACAGAAAAAAGCTAAAGTATTAGTCACTGCAGGCGCTATACAATCTAACCATGTTCGCCAAACAGCCGCTATTGCAGCAATGTATGGTTTAGAGTGTGTGGCTTTATTGGAAAACCCGCTGCAAAGTGGGAATTCCCTATTTTTAAATAATGGCAATAAGCTGCTGACAGATTTATTTAATACTCGCTGTTATTTTTGTGAAGAATTAAGTGACCCTAATGAACAAATGAAAGCATTAATTGAGTCATTAGGGTTAGAAAATGCGTATGTTGTACCTGTCGGTGGTTCGAATGCTCTAGGTTCACTGGGGTATGTCAGTTGTGCTTTGGAGATTGCACAACAAAAGCCAAAAGATATTGATTTTGCTGCGGTGATTGTTGCTTCAGGTAGTGCGGGAACCCATGCTGGTTTAGCTATAGGGTTACAGGTCGTTTTACCTCAAACTCCTGTTATTGGCGTAACAGTCTCGCGTACGGTTGAACAACAACAGCCAAAAGTTGAAAAGCTGCAAAATGAAATAAGTGAATTATTAAACCTTGCTGATTTTCCGAATGTACAATTATGGGATCAATACTTTTCACCTGCATATGGTGCACCGAATAGCAAGGGGCAACAAGCAATTGAATTATTAGCACAAAAAGAAGGGATTTTACTCGACCCTGTTTATACTGGCAAAGCCATGGCAGGGTTAATTGATAATGTATTAAAAGAAACTATTGAAGGCAGTCAGCCGCTTTTATTTATTCATACTGGCGGTTCACCTGCCTTATTTGCTTATCCTGAAATCAATGTGGCAAGTATTTAAAACTATATTAAAGATGTGATGTACCTATGAAGATTAATACTAAAGTTATACACGGTTATCCAATGACGGATAAGTACACGGGAAGTTCATCTATTCCGTTATATCAATCGTCAACTTACTCGCAAAGTAATATTGAAGAAAATTACGCGTATATTTATTCGCGTTTTTCAAACCCAACCCGTGATGCACTAAGCGAAGCTATTTGCTCAATTGAAAACGCACAATTTGCTGAGGTTTTTTCATCGGGCATGGCTGCTATTAGTGCAGTTTTATTAGGATTTAGCCAGGGAGATCACATTGTTGCCTGTAAAAGTATTTATGGTGGCACTTTTCAGTTAATGACTGAGTTTTTACCTCGTTACGGTATTTCAGTGACATTTGTTGATGCGACAGATCCTAAAAACTATGCAGATGCAATACAAGAAAATACTAAGGCATTTTACATTGAAACGCCATCGAACCCGACACTGCAAGTAACAGACTTAAATGCGGTCATTGGTTTGGCAAAAAAGAATAATTTAATCACTGTGTGTGATAACACATTTATGACGCCGTTATTGTCGGATGTGATTTCGTTAGGTATTGATTTCTCGATTAATAGTGCCACTAAATTTATTAATGGGCACAGCGACGTTATTTTAGGAACCGTTGCAACAAATAATGCCGAATATGCCAAATGGTTACACAAATCAGCGGTTGCTATAGGCAGTATTGCTGCACCATTTGATAGTTGGCTGACCATGCGCGGTTTAAAATCAATGGCAATGCGTGTTGAGCGTTCCAGTGAAAATGCACAGAAGCTTGCAGAATATCTTAACCAGCATTCGAAAGTAAAAAAGGTGTTTTACCCAGGCTTGGTTTCACACCCAAATCACCAGGTTCATATGCAGCAATCAAAAAATGGCGGAATGGTCGTTTCGTTTGATTTAGGCAATGAAAAAAATGTGAAATTATTTTTAGATGCGATTCGTATCCCATTGGTCGCTGTTAGCTTAGGGGGAATTGAGTCAATTATTTCTTATCCTAAGATTATGTCCCATGCCTGTATTCCTAAAGAGGAACGCATTGCACAGGGAGTAACGGATGGGTTGCTACGTTTTTCAGTTGGCTGTGAAGACATTAGTGACTTATTAGCTGATTTAGATAACGCACTATCAACGTTATAACCTGAAGGCTTATTTTTCATCTTTATTCCTTACAAAAATGGGTATCACAATGAAATGTAAATTGTATCTTTTAGATATGGGTTTTTCAGATAAAAATTATCAAGATGACACTTTTTTTTGCCCAGACTGCACAATGCTAGAGGGAATACTCGCTAAAAACCCGAGGTTATCCAATTTCATTGATGTAAGTTATCTGCCTTTTGAGAAACCACGAGAAGAATTAGTGGATATGTGTGGCGAGGAGAATCAATCTTTACCTGCTTTAATATTACCTGAGGGGATAACGTCTTCTTATCAAACTGGAGTGTATAAAAACACGTCTTATATTTCTGACTTAAGCCAAATCATTGCGTTTTTAGTAGATACTTACCATATACCTAAACAGCATCCATAATAAAAACAAGCACCCTAATATTCTTTAGGGTGCTTGTCATTGAATAAATAATGGAAACTATAGATAAAGCTCTTTATTCACCGGTGTCAATTGAGCTTCTTTCTGCAAGTATTTTAATGTTTCTGTTGCTAATAACGCAGTAGCTTCATAAAAGTTATTACCGCTTTGTAATTGCATTTTTTCCAAATAACGATATACCCAAGGTAAGAAATGAATTTCCAATAAATCATTTAGCAATTCAGGCTTATTTTGGATAACCCACGCTGTTAATAAGAACAATAAGCCAACATGGTCTTCTGGTTCATTGGCATTCAATTCAATATTAATTTGGTTGTTACGTAGCCAAGCTCTTAACTCAAGGGTAGAAATTCCAAATAAAACATTTTCTTTATCGAGATAAACAGAACCCCAAGGCGGAGCAGGGAGTGCATTAGGGCCAATAAATAATCGCTCATAGGCCTCTTTTAGCGTTTCAGATTGCTTAGTATCACCTTGAAATAACTGATTAATTCGTTGGCAATCATAATGAGCGGTGAGAGGCCACTCGGTTAACCATTCACTGGTGCTAAATAGCTCAATGAGTCTGCTAACTCGAGGGTCTGAAGGGTCATAGGAAAAGAGTGCGCCTAAAGTTTGGGTGCACAGTGACATGTCATCTAATTGTTTTTGTTCCATACTGATTCACTTCGTCTTTTAATTTTACTAAAAATTTTTAACCATTTGAGTTTCAAATGAAATAAAGGGTGGTTTTCGATTGTACTTGTTTATGGAAATATCAACATATTGATTTAACCATCGTAACGAATCATCAGATATTTGTCGACGAGAAGAGGGGGATATCCCCCTCATGAAGAGCACTTAACCTACCACTGCCATACCAACAGTCATATGTAATCCGTAGAAAATACCCCGACCAATAAGTTCACCAAACATTACAAATAAAACAGCAATGAATAAGCTGATAATTGAGGGATTTCTCATCTTAATATGAGGATAAAGCCAAAAAGCTAAACCAAGGAATAAACAGATAGTTCTCCATCCCATTAATGATGCGTAGTCAGGTACTAGTTGACTGGCTTTTTGCACAGAGCTTTGAATTGAACCAAGTTCATATCCTTGAGCCGTGACTAAAATACAGCTAGCTATTATGCCGATAATACTGATGAGCGCAAAAGAACGTACCCGACTAATGTCATAGCTGGCTATACGCAATAAAAAAGCAGCTAATACAGGGCCTGCAATTAAGCTAGTTAAAATAAATTGCAAACTACCATATTGATTAAACCAGGTTGGTACTGTTTCAATTTGATAAACGCGAGAAATTGCATAAATAAAAAATGCAGCAGCAAACATGGTGATCATTAACCAAATTTGACCAAGTGATCGAGGCATTTTTTTGAAAAATGAAATAAGCCAATATAACCCGCCTAAAGCAAAAAAGAGGGAGCCGCTGACAATTTCATTACTTAATGCAGAATGTCCTACACGTATCATCGAATTAAAAGCGCGTAAGGGTGAACCCATATGTAACATGGATAATAAAAAGCCGATACCCATTAATAACCATAATCCGAACATACTCATCACGATTTGGTGATGCTGTTGCGCGGAAGGTTTAAGTTGTAAAACAAGCGCCATTAAAATAAAAGCGCCAGCGACGGTTTGTCCGATAACAGTAAAGAGTATTAATGGATATTCATGTAAGCCAGCACCCATTTTATACCTCCTCCGGATTTGCAAGATAGCCCGTAGTATCACCAACGGGGCGACAATTATTATTAAGGTTTAAAACAATATTCGGTTTGGTGTAATGTGCAGGTGGAAGAGGGGCAATTTCATTAATGTTACCGTATTTTGCTCGCAATTCATCGATAGGGCCAAAATCCAACGCGCGTAACGGGCAAGATTCAACGCAAATCGGTTTTTTACCTTCAGCAACTCGCTCAAAACAGCCATCACATTTGGTCATGTGACCTTTTTCTGCATCAAATTGAGGTGCACCGTATGGACATGCCATATGGCAATAACGGCAGCCAATACAAACACTTTCATCGACAACAACAAAACCATCTTCACGTTTATGCATTGCGCCACTTGGGCATACTTTAGCGCAGGCAGGATCATCGCAATGATTACAAGAGATGGACAGATAGTAGGAAAAAACGTTTTGTTGCCAAGCACCATTTTGTTCAGTCCAATCCCCACCGGCATACTCATAAATACGGCGAAAGTGAACATCCGTTGATAAATTTTTGAAGTCTTTACAAGCGAGTTCACAGGTTTTACAGCCCGTACATCGTTGTGTATCAATATAAAAACCATATTGTTGTGACATATCGGGCTCCTTACAGTTTTGCGATTTCGACTAAGTTAGTATGTTGCGGATTTCCTTTCGCAAGCGGTGATGGGCGCTGCGTTGTTAGAACATTAATACATCCGCCTTGGTCGACTTTTGCACCAAACATGTCAGCATCTAACCATGCACCTTGCCCCATCGCAGTTACGCCAGGCATAATCCGCGGTGTGACTTTGGCAGGAATATGCACTTCCCCTCGGTCATTAAAAACTTTAACAATATCACCTTGTTCAATGCCCCGAGCTTTAGCATCGATAGGGTTAATCCAGATTTCTTGGCGACAAGCTTGTTTTAAAATATCAATATTACCGTAGCTTGAGTGTGTTCTAGCTTTGTAGTGGAAACCTGTCATTTGGAGTGGATATTTCTCGCTTAATTTATCTTGATGTCCTTCAAACCCTTTGGCATAAATTGGCAATGGGTCGATAATATCATCTGGGGATAGCTCCCAATTCTTTGAAATTTCAGCAAGAGCTTCCGAGTAGACCTCGATCTTTCCTGATGGCGTTTTCAGTGGGTTGGCCTGTGGGTTATCACGAAATTCTTTAAAACCAATGACATGTTCATCAGGGCATTTGTGTTTGAAAATACCCACTGTTTTCATCTCTTCATAAGTTGGCATATCAGGGAAGCGTTCGCGGCTTTTTTCGCAGAGGTATTTAACCCATTCATGCTGAGTGCGACCTTCTGTAAAGGTTTTTTCAACATCTGGACCTAAGCGTTTTGCAATTTCAGATAAAATTTCATAAATTGGTTTGCGCTCAAATTTAGCACTGGTGGCGGGTTGCCCTAAAATCATATAGGACATATTCCCAGCTGATTCACTCGGAATTAAATCTTCTTGTTCAGTTGGCATTAAATCAGGCAATAAAATATCGCAATATTTTGCCGATGCGGTCATAAAATGGTCGATACCGACAATCATTTCGCATTTACTGTCATCTTGTAAAATTTCATGAGTGCGTGCAATTTCGCTATGTTGGTTAATTAACGTATTACTGGCATAGCACCATAAGAATTTAATCGGTACATCCAGTTTATCTTTTCCTTTAATGCCATCGCGAGTGGCGGTCATTTCAGTTCCACGTTCAATCGCATCGGTCCATGTAAACACCGAAATTTGCGTTTTTACAGGATTATCAAGCATAGGGAACCATTCAACGCCTGAATCATAAGTGCCTTCACGGCAACCTGAATTTCCTCCGCTAATTCCTACATTACCTGTAATAATGGCGAGCATTGCAATGGCTCGTACAGTTTGCTCTCCATTTGAATGGCGCTGAGGCCCCCAACCTTGAACGATATAAGCGGGTTTGGCTTGCCCGATTTCACGTGCGAGTTTAATAATTTTATCAGCGGGGATCCCTGTAATAGTCGAGGCCCACTGTGGTGTTTTAGCTATGCCATCAGCACCATCACCTAAAATATAGGCTTTATAATGACCATTACGTGGAGCGGAAGCTGGCAATGTTTTTTCATCGTAGCCTACGCAATATTTATCAACAAAATCCTGGTCAACCATGTTTTCTGTGATAATGACATAGGCTAATGCTGCTGCTAAAGCACCGTCAGTACCTGGACGTATTGGTAACCACTCGTCTTCACGACCTGCAGCGGTGTCGTTATAACGAGGATCAATAACAATCATTCGTGCATTTGAGCGCTCACGAGCTTGCTCGACATAATAGGTAACTCCGCCGCCACTCATTCTAGTTTCGGCTGGGTTGTTGCCAAACATCACGACAAGTTTAGTATTTGCGATATCATCGGGGCTATTGGCTTCCTGAGAACCATATAGGTAGTTCATACCTGCACGGATTTGAGCGGTACTATAACTACCATAGCGACTTAAAAAACCACCACATGAATTCATTAAGCGATAAGGGACATTAGAGTTGGTGATGTTGCCACCATCAACACCCGTTCCATATAAAACGTGTACAGCCTCATTACCATAATTTTTCAATGTGTTACGTAAGCTATCGCCAACGATATCGAGTGCTTCTTCCCATGAAATTCGGGTAAATTTACCCTCACCTCTTTTACCCACTCGTTTCATTGGGTATTTCAATCTGTCAGGGTGATTCATACGACGGCGAATTGAACGGCCACGCAAACAAGCACGTACTTGATGGTTACCATATTCGTCGTTACCCGTGTTATCAGACTCAACCCAAAACACTTCGTCATCTTTGACATGTAAACGAAGTAAGCAGCGGCTTCCACAGTTTACAGTACATGAACTCCAAACGACTTTATCCTCAGAGAAGTTTGTTGAAGAGGAGGCATTCATTGCTTTTGCATTAAAAGGAAGAGACAAACCACCCACAGCTGCAAATAGTCCGCTTGCTGCTCCTGATTTCACGACATTACGTCTTGAAATAGGGCTATTTAATAATTTATTTTTTATCTTCATTGTGATGACCTTTATGACCATACTAAATATATGGTTTTCAGGAAATCATCTTACTATTTGATTAAGATGATTTGTTGCGTCATATCAATGAATTAATATTTTATTGGTTGGTAACTTATTGATAATAATTAATTTTCATTAAAAAACATTAAGTTTCCAATCTATTGATAATAAATGATTTTAATTGAATCTTGGTTGGGGGAGTACGATTATTTTGTTAATAATAACTGATAGATGAAAAATGTTTCTCTATTTTTAATTCTTGAATGCGAAATAGAGAAATATTTTATCTGTGGACGAAAAAAATAGTTATCTTTATTTATATGATGTGATTTATCTAATGAAAAATATTTTCATTATTTTAACATAAGTTTCTAATTGAATTTATTATTCGTGAGTTGGCTTGTAATTATTAAGTTTAATGGGAATGAGTTTTATTTTTAAAATTAATTAAATTCAATATTCAGTATAAATGATTGTGCCAAAATTTTCGTGGGGCTAATCGGCTAATAGGTTTTTTGAGATGCGGGGTAACTAAAAAGGCTCAGAATAGTTCCTAAGCCTTGAGCATGATTAGTGTGTGATAAATCGAAATAGTGCGTTAATAACGAATTTTCTTATTTTGTTTGGCTCCGGATTAAGTGTTGTTCCATTGCATAAATCATTGAAGGGGACTGGTTGTTGTGGGTAAAACTTAATGCAACAGCTGCTTTTTCATGGGAATCCATGTCTGAAAGAGATTTGCTAACCCCTGAAATTTTATTAGAAGGTAATTGGCTTGCTTTAATATGCGACTCGATAATATGCAAAATAGCGGGCGACGTATTATTTTCAGTGGAATTTAATGTGGTTATGGCTTTTTCATGAATGTTCATTTGTGAAAAAGGCTTAGCCACTCCATTGATGCCACTTTTAGGTAAATTTGCGGCCTTTGCATGAGCCGCGATTGCCGCTTCATTTGCATAAGATGTGTTATTTTCATTAAAGCTTAATGAAACAATTGCATTTTCATGTGCGCGGATATCGGCTTGTGCGCTCATGTGAAAGATTAAAAAAAATGCTGATGAGATAAATATTTTTTTCATTTAAATACCTTTAAACAGTTTAGCCAGCTAATATTGGCTTGTAACTTTAAGTGTTTGTTTCTTTAATGCGCTAAATATAAGTGATGAAAAGCAAAGGGAAAATTGACATTTCTGCAAATGTTGAATGCAAAAAACGCATCTATTAATTAATAAACGGAATTTTTTTGCAATTATAGAGATGGATAGTTTGGGGAAATAGAAGAGAAAACACAGGTAACACCGAATATATCGATATCCGGTGTTACTGGGCGAATTAAGTACGTTTTACGATAGGATTAGCAGCTTTGGCGTGTTTTTCTTGATGTTCAAACCAACGTACGCGTAAAACATCATATACCAGATTAAATGCATACGTATAAAATAAGAAAAACGTAAAAAAGCCAACTTCTAAAATAAAGGCATCCCATAAGGTCATGTTTAATAATAAAGCCAACATTGGGACACCTAAGATAACGAAACTAAGTTCAAAACCAACGGCGTGGCCAATACGTACTTTTGTAGATCTTGGTCCTTTTGATAAAGGCCAAAAATGGTCAAACAGCATGTTATAAAATAGGTTTAATAACATGGCGAGTGTGGAAAGTACGATAGCCACTGTTCCCATTTGGAAAATTGAGCGTCCTAAAACCCACGCACTGACCGGTGCAGTTATTGCTATTGCAATGACTTCGAATGAAACTGCGTGAAAAACTCGTTCAGTTAATGTTTTTGTATGCTTGCTCATAACAACCTCAAACTTATAGCAAAATAATGTATTAGTAAAAAACAGGTGCAATTATTGGTGATTTTTACTATATATACAAAATGGCAGCCATCGATAAAACCGATACCTTATGAATTATTCCATTGAAACATTACGTACCTTTGTAGAAGCGGCATCGTTAAAATCATTTTCTGCGGCGGCAAGGAAGCTCAATAAAAGTCAGTCCACGATTAGTAGCACAATCAGTGGTTTTGAGGATGATATGGGCTTTGTATTATTTGACCGTCAAGGGCGTGAATCGACGTTAACGTTGGCCGGGAAAAAAGTGCTGAGCTTGGTTGAAGATATATTATCAGCTGATGAGCGCTTGCAAGCATTAAGAGTCGAGTTATCTCCAGATATTGAGCCACAATTAAGTTGTGCTTTTTCGGATATTTATCAGCCACCTCATGCTGAGCATATTCTCACAACACTCAATAGACAATTTCCGCATATCGAATTTGAATTTCTAATTGCAGAAAATAATGCGGTTATTGAGATGATCCAAAATCAGCAGGCCCATGTTGGAATGATAGAATCAAGAACTGAATACCCCGCGGATATTTCATATTCACGGTTACCTATTCAAGGTGAGCTCGGATTATATGTATTAAAAACACATCCTTTAGCGCTAGTAAAAAAGGTGACTTACCAACATTTAACGATGACTCGTCAGTTACGTTTGAGTAGCAGTAGTCAAATTATTATTAATAGCGAGAAAAACTGGTTAGCACCTAACTATTTATTGTTATTGGAAATGGCGGAGCAAGGTATTGGCTGGGCTATTTTACCCACATGGTTAGTTAAACAATTTGGCCATGATGTGTTAGTTAGCCTTAATTATGATTTGTGGCCACGAAAAATCGATGTTGATTTAGTTTGGTCTAAAAATACGCCACCTGGAAAAGCAGGCTATTGGTTAATCAATAAGCTACTTGAGGAAAAGGTTTAAATAAATATTTTTTAGTTTTGTTATTGTGGAATTTTTATGTCATTTTTAGATTAAAAAACTAAATATTGTATGTAACAAAATGTTTTCATGTAAATAAACGTAATACTATTTTGATAATAAGACTCATGTCGTTAACCTAAATAAAACAAGTTCTGTTGTTAGCGTTAATTGAGAGGAAGAAAATGAAAAAATTATTAGTACCTACATTATTTGCTGTTGTATCTACTATGTCATTTGGTATTCATGCCGCTACAACTCAAGCTGTGAGCCAAGCTCAGAGCGCGGAGCATAAATTAAATGCTTATGAAGAAATAATGGTCGGTAAAGTTTGGACAACCACGGAAGCGTTGGATCAAGACAAAAAAGCAGTAAGTGCTGATGATAAGCAAGTCGCTAATTTCTTTGGCTTAGCTGAGTATTACCCTGATGGCACATTTAATATGACCACTTTCGATGGCAAACCGAAAATGAAAGGGGATTGGTCATTTGATGAAAATGGAAAAACTCGCTCATTAACGGCGAAAAATGATAAAGGTGAAGTATTATTTACCCGTGTTGTTGAAAACGTCACAGTAACACCAGAAGAATATACTTACCGTATTTACCCTGAACAAGATAGCAAAGATAAGTACTTTGATATTGTCCATAAAGTAAAAAAATAGTTTCTAATTAATGCCGCTTAATGCGGCATTAATTTTAGGCAAGTTATCGTTTTTTATTTAAAACAGGTTTCTGCCCAACGTGCTAATCCTGCCGTGACAGAGCCAAAATCGTCACCTTTTACAATAGGAATATTTGGCAGTTCCTGAGCAATAGCTTGGTGTAGTATCGGTGAACGAGCACTTCCTCCCGTGACAAAAACAGCATTTGGTTGTACGCCACCTTGAATTACGGCTTCTTTTACTAGTTCAATCATTTTACTTTTTGGTGATTCAATAGATTCAACCATCTGATCTTGCTGAATATTCACTTCTAACGCTTCATTCATTAAGGCTATTTGAGCCAAATACTCAGGACTATTTGATAAGGCAATTTTGGCTTCTTCAGCTTTACGAACAAGGCTATAGCCCAATGTTTGGTTATAGACTTCGAGCAAGCGCGCAATTTTTTCAGGTTCTTTCGCATCTTGCTTTAAACGCGTAAGTGCCAATAAGTTCGGTCTTGAATAAAATTCTTTTTGTGCTTCGACATTATTAATGGCTATGGGATTCCAAAATTGCAAAAATGGCATTTTTAACCCGGATGATGATTGGCTCTCCATGCCAAAAAGCGGCATAAGTTGTTTTAAAGCGAGGTAGATATCGAGATCATTCCCACCGACACGTTGGCCACTGTGAGCTAATAATGATTGGGTTCTGTCTTCTGAACCACGGTAACTTGGCCCCATTTGAATTAATGAGCAATCTGTTGTTCCGCCACCGATATCAACGACTAAGATTATTTGGTCATTATTTAACGTTGACTCATATTCTAAACCTGCCGCAACGGGTTCGAATTGAAAAGCAATATTATGAAAACCTGCACGTTTTGCCGCGCGGTATAAAATGGCTTCTGCTTGTTGATTGGCTGTTTCACCACCACGGCCATGGAAGTTAATAGGGCGTCCAATAACGGTATCTGTAATTGGATTGTGTGTACTTATTTCGGCGGTGTCTTTTATATTGCGCATCATGGCGCAGACAAGATCTTCAAAAAAACTTATTTGTGTTTCATGTAAACCAGAAGCTCCTAAAAATGACTTTGGTGATTTGACGTAATAGACATCACGAGGATCCCGTAAATATAAATCTAACGCAGCTTGACCGAATACAATGTCTTCAGGTACTAACTCAACACCTTCTTCTTGGTTAAACGCCATTGATCTTCTTAAAATTTGTTGTCCAATATCATCGGAAGGTGCAATCTTGCAATGGCGAAATAAATGTTCAGAAACGGACTCTCTCGTTGGCGCGCAAAGAGTCGATGGAATATAAGCCTGCTCACCTTCTAAAGGCAGCAATTTAGGTACGCCATTTTCCATTATCGCGACAGCGCAGTTGGATGTTCCATAATCAAAACCAATAAACATCTCATCTCCAAAAATTAAGTGACCAAAGAAAAAAGGGGGAAGACTTTATATCAAGCAGATTAGAATTACTATCAGAATAGTAGTTTTTAGCTTGATCTGTTCTTAGCTCAAGGAATTTGTAATGAAGAAGGGCTATTCTTATGAAAATAAAACGCGGATGTTATGGAGCTAAAATGAGTCATAAACAGATAGAATTAATATCAGTGATCACGTGCCCTGAGTGTAGGAAATCTGAAGCGGAAGAAATGCCAACAAATGCATGCCAATGGTTTTATGAATGCAAGCACTGTGGTGTTTTATTGAAGCCATTAAAAGGGGATTGTTGTGTTTTTTGCTCTTATGGTTCAGTTAAATGTCCACCGATTCAAGAGGCCGAAATTAATGGCTCGTCTTCTTGTTGTTGCTCAACCGTTAAGCTGACCAATAAAAAGCCCATATGAAAATATGGGACTCTAATTTGTTATCAACTATCATATAAATGAAGTGCAGTTATTGACATTAGATATAAATCCTATATTTAATTTATATCTATTTCATTTTTTCTTTTAAGTTAAATTTATAATAAATAGAATTAGATATTTACGTTTTGTTAACTATTGCAGTATTTATTCCAAATGATATTAAATTCATCGTTTGGAAATTCTTTTTCATCACTATCGATTAATGGAATAGAAACGACATTACGTCCATCTTGATGTAGGTATGTTTTGACAATAAATCGCTTAAAACTGTATGAGTTTTGGGTCGTGAAGATAAGAACTTCACCACAAACATACCCGAGCATGCCATGATCTAGTGTTTCTCTTATTTCATGATATTTAACGTTTTTATACTTTGCTGTCTTCGGGAATGCTAAAAAGTCCTCTACTGCTTTTTGTGATTTAGAGACAATATCTAAATCAGGAGTATAATTACTCGCAACGCCGCCAATAAAGGAGACGCCAGCAATAAGGCCTACGACTAAAAATGAAAATATTTTATTTCTCATAGTATTTATTTCTATATGTAGTTATTTTAATTATCCTTAATAAACACACAAACAGGAAAATGCATATAAGCAGTATATGTAGCTATATGACTATATTAATTACGGTTTTGTACGTATGTGTATTAAGAAATGCTGATTTTATTAAATCTAGCATAAATTTTTTTTAAGTAATATAGAAAGGAAATAATGACAATCAATAAGAAACGAAAAATTACATATTTAAATAGATTGTCATTATTTTGCTAGTGACAATTTTACTTAGTGATAGATTACCATGTATTAATACCTAGCGTTAGTAATATTAGAATAAATTTATTATTGTTTATTATTCATGATATTTGCCATTTGAATTGCTTCAATAAGTTGCGCTCGATTAATTCGTGGACTATTACTATCGAGTAGAGTTTGCCAAATTTGAATAGCTTTATCATAGTTTGCATTCATAAACGCATCGGAAGCAATTAACATCAACGCAGTGACTTCATTATTATCAAGGCTAAGTGCCTTGTTGATAACGGCTAATGTCTCATCAGTGAGGTGCTGGCCCGCTTGATAATATAAAACAGTGGCGACAGCGGAGTACAGTTGTGCATTTTCCCCCGTGTATTTTAGTGCTCTCTGGTAGGCAATTAACGAATTGTCATAACTATTCTGGTATAAATAATACTCCCCAAGTACGGCCCAAAGTTCACCGTTTTTAGGTGATTGGCGAATATCATTTTGTAAGCGTAATAGGTCACTTTGTTCTTGTTCTAATGGCGTGAAGGCATTTATGGGATCTGAAATGCGTTGATATTCATTATAAGCTAATTGAAAACGGGGTAATAAAAAATAGCTTGCGGTGATCCCTACGACCAATACGATGAGTAAAGCATTGAGCTTACGATTCCATGTATTAAGGTTTGGGTTTATTTTAGGCATCGTCAGTAATTGTTCTGATGGGGTTATTGATGATTGTGTCGACGCCTGTTTTCTCTGTGTGCGGAGAGCGCGTATTAGGTAGTAAGAAGTCAGACAAAATGCAAAAAAAGGCAATAACCAAAGAATGGCGGTAGTAAAATTGACGGGTGGGTTGTACAGAACAAAATCGCCATAACGTTCCCTCATATATTGCACTATTTGGGATTGGTTTTTCCCTTCGGATACCATTTTATAGACTTGATGGCGCATACTGACGGCGGTAGGGGCGTTAGACTCTAATAGGTTTTGATTTTGACACTGAGGGCAGCGTAGTTGTGCAGCAATCTGTAAAGAATACTCTTGTTCTTCAGCACTGTTAAATTGCCATATATCGACAATTTGCGCATTCGCTACGGTTGAAATACATAATAAAAATAGGGCACGTAAGAGATTAAGCATATTTTTTTCGCCCTCGTATCCAGCCAAATAAGAGTCCTAGGCACATTAATATGCCGCCGCCCCATATCCATTGAATGCCATCTTGCACATAAAAGCGCATTGCATAATGTTGATCACCGGTCTTTTCACCAAGCACCACATACCAATTACGTAACCACCCCCAGTTAATGCCTGGTTCAATCATTAATTGCTGACGAGCAAGATAAAAACGGCGTTCAGTAATTAAATTATGTTGAAATTGGCTCTCTTGAGTAATGTGAATAATAGCTTTTTCAGTGGTGTAATTAGGCTGTGCCGCGAGTTGTAAATCGGCAAATTTGAATTGATAGCCTGCTAATGTGATAGTTTGTCCAACCGCCAGATTAACACTAGTTTCTTGGCGGCTACCGATTGAAAATGCAATACCCGCAGCAAAAATAACCACGCCAGTATGCGCTAATAAAGCAGGGAGTTGTTGTCGGATAATGTAGAAAGGTTTTAACCATAAAACCAATAAAACAACAGTTAATAAACTACACGCCGTAGCAATAATAATACCATGTGCCGCTAAAACTAGGCCAAGTAGTAAGCCGAAAAATGCAATATAAAGAATACGACGTTTTTTTGGATTTGGATTAAATGCACTTAATGTAATTACCAGCAACATTAAAATGCCAAAGGGCAACAAGGTCTGGTTGAAGTAAGGAGCACCAACCGAAATTTTCCCCCAACCAAATAACGTATAAATCATCGGGTACAATGTGCCTGTAAGCACAATAAATAACACAGCGACAAATAGGATTAATGTGAGTAATAAATAAACGTCACGCTGTGTTTTGCTTTGTGTTGCATTGTCAGTAGTTTTGGCTTTCCATCCGTAGATAAGTAAGCAGGTTAGGCTTAAAAAACTGAATAATATAAAGAGGGGGACGGCTCTCACATTATCTAATGCGAAGGCATGTACAGACATTAAAATACCAGAACGAACAATCAGGGTTCCTAATAAAGAGAGAATAAATGTGGCGATTGCCAATAACATAGACCAGTGGCGATAAAGCCCATTTTTTCGTGATGCAGCTAAGCTATGAAGCAGTGCGGTGGCACTGAGCCACGGTAGTAAAGAAGCATTTTCGACTGGGTCCCAAAACCACCACCCACCCCAGCCTAATTCGCTATAAGCCCACCAAGAACCTAGAATGATACCGAGAGTGAGTATGCACCAACTTGGTACTAGAAAGCGCCAGCACAACCAAGCTGTTGTTGTATTAAATGCATCTGATAACAGTGAGCCAATGACTAAAGCACAAACAATAATTAAACCGCTATAACCTAAATAAAGCAGCGGAGGATGCAAGATTAAACCCCAATGTTGCAGCATTGGGTTGAGATCTCGCCCTTCAATTGCAGGTGGAAAAATACGAGCAAAAGGGTCGGAGTACAGGACGATAAACAGCAATAAAGCCGCATTAATGACCGCAATTAGGGTGAGTGTTAATGAAAATAATGGGTGTTTTTGCTGGCGATAGCGCCACGCAAATAAGGTGCTCCAAGCTGAGATAAACAATAACCAGAGGAATAATGACCCTTCGTGCCCGCCCCAAACGGCGGCAATTTTAATGGATAACGGAGAGAGTCGGTGGCTATGTTGAGCAACATAAACCACCGAAAAATCACTGTTAACAAAACTGATGGTTAAACAAATATATGCACTGAGTAATAGGATAAACTGCAAAGATGTCCAAAACACGTTCTGAGGCATTTGCCTCGGAACGTGTCTGAAGTGACCAATAAACCCAAATAGTGCTTGAAAACTGGTGAGACCCAGAGCCAGCACAAGGCAGATGAAACCCACTTCTGGGAGTATTAGTTCCAATTATCACCTTTAATCTTGAATAAATTATGCAACCGTTAATTGCCCTGCGTATAGCACAAAGAAACGCAGGCAAAATACGCCGAATAAACTCGAACCACTGACCAGCAAAATTCTTGTTGCACGATGGCTTTTATCTACCCATTTTTTTAAGCCTAATGGGATAATAAAGCCGAAGCCAACCACACCAATCCAGAACCACCATGTCCAGAAACCACCGCCTAGTGCAGCAATTAATGAACGAATTTTACCATCATCACCTAAGGCTAAGCCGACAAAAAAGGCCGCCAGAAGGAATATCTCTAACCAAATTACAAACCCTTCTACACGGTGTAAAAAGGTTGATTCTGGATTATGAATATTTTTGCGGTAGCGTAACGCTAATGCTATTAATGACACGGCAATTCCTGACGATATTCCAGAAAATAGGAATAAAGCGGGTAATAATGGATTGTTTAAGAATGGATAGGACTTTAAGGCAGACAGTAAGAACCCCGTATAGGCGCCCAGTAATACTGCTAAAACCAGCATGATAATATCGAGAAAGCGCATAGCTTGAGTAAGCATCGCGAGTACACGAGGAATTATGCTGAGTTTCGGTAGCCATTTTTGTTGCAGGCTAATCAGTTCTGTCTCATAGATTTTAGCCAGCCATACCACTAAGACCGCCATATATACTTGGAATAGCATTACCCCCATCGACATGACGGAAGTTGGACTGTAATGAAACATCAATTTCCAAAACGTCCATGGACGTGTTAAATGGAAAATCAAAATTAACAAGCCCAGTACAATGGTGGTTGGTGCTAAAATTAGCGTAGTACGCATTAGAGTACTGTTACTACCAGCAGCGTTAGGGTAGTACTGGCGCAGTAACACGGCCAATACAACTAGACCTGCAGAAATACCGATTAAAAATAGGTATACCGCAATAGGCCAGTCCCAAACCAGTGATTCAAAATGGAAAGCAGAAGCGGTTGTCATTGGCTAACCTCCCCATATTTGAATGGGACTCGGTACATTTTGGGGTGAGTACCGAGTGCGATTTTGAATCGATAAGTGGGTTTTTCCTTTAGCATCAAGGAAATATCACTCTTAGGATCATCTAAATTACCAAATGTAAGTGCTTTGGTTGGGCAAGATTCAACACAAGCAGGTTGCTTGCCATTTTTTAGATTGGTTTTTCGACAAAAATCGCATTTATCCGCTGTTTTATTGACAGGATGAATAAAACGCACACGGTAAGGGCATGCCGCGATACAGTATTGGCAGCCCACGCATAAGTCAGGATTGACATCAACAATGCCTGTCGTTTTATCGATAAAAGAAGCGCCTGTTGGGCAGACGTCAACACAAGGTGCACTTTCGCAGTGTTGGCATGAATGGCGAAAGAAGCGATATTTGATATCTGGGAACTGTCCGATGGGTTCACTACGAATAATGGTTAACCGTGAAACTCCCTCTGGGACTTGGTTAACCTCACGGCACGCATCCATGCATGCCGTACAGCCGATACACAAATTTTCATCGTGGATCATGCCGTAGCGAACGCCGTCTATTTTCATGGTATTCGCTAGAGTTTGGCCAGCTATTCCTCCTACCGCCGCCAGTGCTCCTGAATAAATAATGAATTGACGACGAGAACAACTCATGGCTGCTCCTTACGCAATTTCACCGCTGCTGGGTTGAAAGCAGGGTTATCGCGCTGCTCAGAGTGGCAATCAACACAAATCTTCACCTTGCCTTTATCGGTCAGAACCTTCATCGTATCTTGTTTTGGATGGAGGTCATGGCAGCTGGCACAGGCCACTTTTGTCACGTGGACATCATGGGGCCAGAACGCTTTTTGCAGTTGCTCTGGTAAGTGACAGGATAAACAGACGCTGTTTTGTTGTTCCACGGTGTACATTGGGTTGTTGAAGCGCATAACATCTTTTACGCCTTCGCGGTGATCAGGCCCAGGATTACCGTGGCAGTTGGTGCAAGTCACTGGTAAGTTATTGTTTGGATTGACCACTTCTGAGTGCGTGCCGTGCATGCCTTCTTTGTCTGGTTTGTGGCAATCCAAGCATGCGCCATCAGCGCTGCGTTGCTGTGTGACAACCCAACGGCCATCAGCATTTTCCTCAGCAAGTTGAGGTGTAGCGGAGGCGGCAGTTGCCCATAATAAGCCTGTTGCCAGCACCCCAGCAGTGAATAACGAACGTAGTACGCTCATAATTACTCCATTGGTTGTATTGCCCCTTATCATCGGGGCAAATGACGGTTATTTGGCTAATAGGTCATTTTTACGAGCTTGTTCATCCCATTGAGGTACAACAGTTTTTAAGAACTCTTGTTTCTCAGCATTGATTTTTTGCATATCTAAACCAATGGCTTGTTGCGCTTTTTCTTTGGTGGAAATGTCTGGGATGGCAATTTCATGGGTGATGCCTTTCGAACCGAGCAAACGAGCAAGTTTGGTACGCGCATCAGCGGCTTTATCCATTGCGCCACCTAACATACGCAAACCTTCATCAGGCGCATGCATATGGATACCGTGAGACGCAATCGCTAAGTCCCAGCGCCATTGTGCATGACGAATGTCGGTTAAGATTGGTTTCATTTCGTCTTCGGTTGCACCTGCATCCCATGCGGCTTTCGCCTCAAAGTGAGCACGAACTAACTGATCTTCCACTTTGATTTTCATTTCTTGGATAGCGTGTTTACGCTCTGCGACGACATCTTGCAGCTGTTGTTTGCTTTGTGTGTGGCAGTTACTACAGGTTTGCTCGAAATTATCGAACGGATTACCAATTTTATGACTGGTATACAGTTCGCCTTTTTCGTTTTGTAGTTTCGGCATGTGGCAATCAATACAGGTCACATTATTTTTGCCATGAATACCTGCACTCCAGGTTTCATATTCAGGGTGCTGTGCCTTTAACATTGGTGCTTTGGATAGTGTGTTTGTCCAATCAGAAAAACCAATGTTGTCATAGTACACTTCCATCTCTTCGACTTTGGTTCCGTTATCCCATGGGAATTTAACGGCTTTTTTATCGCCAGAGAAATAGTACTCAACGTGGCATTGACCACACACCATGGATTGTTGGTCGAAACGACTGGCTTTATCGAAAGGCTTGCCTATGGTTTCCATCGCGCGCTCTGCATAAGGGCGTGTCAGAGTTAGCTCGGGTTTTCCTTTCGCAAAGTCAGGGGAATCAGTTTTGTGGCAGTCACCGCAACCGAGAACGTTAACGACTTCTGGGCCACCTTTTGCCCATTTGCCTTCAAAATAGCCATCTTCACCATGTTCTTGGATAAGCCTTGCAACATCGGGGCTTTTACAGCTCCAGCAAGCCATTGGTAATGGGCCATCTTGTGCATCTTTTGGTGCACCTGTGCGCAATGTTTCGCGTACATCAATGATGGCATACGCATGACCCCGCGGTTTGTTATAGTCACGGGAGAATGGATATCCCGCCCAAAGAACGACTAAACGCGGGTCTTCTGCGAGGGCATCTTCGCGGTTCGCTTGTTCAGAAGTTGCTCGCCAAGAGTGATATTGGTCTGGATGAGCGGCTTCGAAAGTTTCATTTCGTGTATTTATTGTGGAGGTACCATCCTTAGTCGGAGTAGGGGTTTGTGCATGAACAGAGGTAAAGAGAAATATTCCTGCCACTAGACTCAGTAAGCACAGTACATTATTTCTTATGTTTGCCATAAAAAGGGCCTCGAGTAATGTGAGCCAACCATCCCTTCATTTTTCGAGCGACTATTTTAGTGGGGTATATCAGCTCGAACGATTTTGGGTATTTTTTGTTATATAGGTTTGATAGCAAGCAGATGGATGCTATCAAGACATTGCCAACTTATATGTGTAACAAAAAACCACACAAAAAATATTGTTTTTGATCAAAAGATAATTTGGATTAAAGAAATGGAATGCAGATAAATAATAAATACGGAGTATTAAAGAAACTGCTATAGTTATTAATGACTGGTTTTAAACTGATCACTTAGGATAATAATTTAGTAATGATTCTTATTTTTACCAACACGATTTGTTTTATTTAGTTATTTGATTTTTAAGAATAATATTTTTAGTTGTAATCCTTTTTATATTTCGTAAATTAAAATAAGAAATAAATCGTGCGTAATATCAAAAAACTTGCAATTATTTTTTTCTAAAATGACATTGCATCTACCACTTTAGTGGTAGTTCTTGGTGTTAATTTAAACTTGCAACATTAAAACTCACGATTAAATTAAATATCTATATTGAATGATTGTTAAAAAATAATTAAAAAACTGTCGGTATTCCCTGTTTTGAGTCATTCTGATGTTCAAAAGTTATCAAGAATTCGAATGCGGTGATTTTCCGTTGTAAGTGGTGTTATTACTCCTTTTACCTACTTGGTAGTATGTATTTTTCTAACCTCTATCGTTAATATTTCTCATAAATAATACACATATAAAAACTGCGGTTTATCAGTACTTTTTTACGATTTTGTTGGCAATGTAAAGGAAATCAACATGGTTGATCTCACCCGTCGGGGAGTATTAACTGGTGCTTGGCGTAATGCCGCTCCAGTGGTTCGACCGCCATGGAGTGGTAGTGAAGCGCACTTTATTGAAAAGTGTACCCGCTGCAATGCTTGTGTAGAAAGTTGTGAAACAACAATTTTATACGCTGGCGCAGGTGGGTACCCTGTTGTCGATTTTAAACGTGGCGAATGCACCTTTTGCTACGCGTGTGCGACCGCCTGCCCTGAACCTATTTTTCTGCCACAACAAACCCAACCTTGGGATATCACCGTTTCTATCGGTCAGAACTGCCTTGCGTTTAAATCTATTGAATGTCGCCGTTGCCAAGACAGTTGTGAGCCTGAAGTTATCTCTTTTCGTCCTTCACTGGCAGGTATTTACCAGCCAAAAATAGAAACACAAGGCTGTACAGGCTGTGGTGCCTGTGTTGCAGGCTGCCCTGTATCAGCCATTACCGTGGAGCATGAACATGCACAGTAAATATCAAGTGTGCAGTTTGATTGTACAAATAAAAAGCGAACGAATGTCTGCTGTGACCGAAAAAATAAATCAGTTTCCGAACTGTGAAGTGGCGATTAGCGCCCCTGAAAATGGAAAACTGATTGTCGTTGTTGAAGGGCAAGGCAGTAAAACGTTGTTAGATACTATTGATTTAGTACGCGATATCGAAGGCGTGCTAGATGTTTCGCTGGTGTATCACCAGCAGGATGAGCAAGGTGAGGAAGATTATGAAACTCAGTCGTCGTAGCTTTATGAAAGCCAATGCGATAGCGGCCGCTGCTGCGGCGGCAGGTATTGGCACTCCCAGTATTGCCAAAGCGGTCGTCGGTCAACAAGAAAGTATTAAATGGGACAAAGCCCCTTGCCGTTTTTGTGGTACAGGTTGTGGCGTTCTTGTTGGTACTCAAAATGGCCGTATTGTTGCGAGCCAAGGTGATCCTGAAGCCCCTGTAAACCGTGGCCTGAACTGCATCAAAGGCTATTTTTTACCGAAAATCATGTACGGAAAAGACCGTTTAACGCAGCCAATGTTGCGCATGAAAGATGGCGAATATGACAAAAATGGTGAGTTCACACCGATCACGTGGGAACAAGCGTTTGATGTCATGGAAGAAAAAGTCAAAACCACTTTAAAAGAAAAAGGGCCAGAAGGGATCGGCATGTTCGGTTCAGGCCAATGGACTGTTTGGGAAGGTTATGCAGCTTCTAAACTGTTTAAAGGTGGTTTTCGTTCTAACAACTTAGATCCGAACGCGCGTCACTGTATGGCGTCAGCAGTAGTGGGTTTTATGCGTACTTTTGGTATGGATGAACCGATGGGTTGTTATGATGATATTGAGCACGCAGATGCTTTTGTTCTGTGGGGTTCAAACATGGCTGAAATGCACCCTATTTTGTGGTCTCGCATTACTAACCGCCGTTTATCTAACCCAGATGTACGTGTTGCAGTGTTGTCTACGTTTAAACACCGTAGCTTTGAACTTGCCGATAACGGCATTGTATTTACGCCGCAGTCTGATTTGGTGATCCTGAACTATATTGCGAATTATATTATTCAAAATAATGCAGTTAATCAGGACTTCCTGGATAAACACGTTAACCTACGCCGCGGTGCAACAGATATCGGTTATGGCTTACGCCCAACTCACCCATTAGAAAAAAGCGCGAAAAATGCAGGTTCTGATGCCTCTGAACCAATGACATGGGACGAATATAAAGCCTTTGTTGCGGAATATACCTTAGATAAAACCGCGGAAATGACTGGGGTACCAAAAGACCAGTTAGAAGAGTTAGCGAAGCTGTATGCAGACCCGAAAACCAAAGTAGTTTCTTACTGGACTATGGGCTTTAACCAGCACACCCGCGGAGTTTGGGCAAATAATCTTGCGTACAATCTGCATTTATTAACGGGCAAAATTTCTCAACCAGGCTGTGGTCCTTTCTCCTTAACAGGCCAGCCATCAGCCTGTGGTACCGCGCGTGAAGTGGGGACGTTCTCACACCGCTTACCTGCGGACATGGTGGTCACTAACGAAAAACACCGTGAAAAAGTGGAAGGTGTTTGGGGATTACCTGCGGGCACCATCCCAGAAAAAGTTGGTTTACACGCCGTTGCACAAGACCGCGCCTTAAAAGACGGGAAGCTAAATTTCTACTGGGTCATGTGTAATAACAACATGCAAGCGGGCCCAAATATCAATCAAGAGCGTATGCCAGGGTGGCGCGATCCGCGTAACTTTATCGTGGTATCTGACCCATACCCAACTGTCAGTGCATTGTCCGCTGACTTAATCTTACCTACCGCGATGTGGGTAGAGAAAGAAGGGGCTTACGGCAACGCAGAGCGTCGTACCCAGTTTTGGCGTCAACAAGTTCAAGCGCCAGGTGAAGCAAAATCTGATTTAATGCAGATGGTGTTATTTTCTAAACGCTTTAAAACGGATGAAGTGTGGCCTGAAGAGTTACTGGCGAAAAAACCAGAACTACGCGGTAAAACCTTGTATGACGTGTTATTTGCCAACGAAGCTGTCACCAAATTCCCAGTGACAGAGTTAGCAGAAGACCAATTAAACGATGAATCCCGTGAGTTAGGCTTTTATTTACAAAAAGGTTTATTTGAAGAATATGCAGGTTTTGGTCGTGGACATGGTCATGACTTAGCAGACTTTGATGCTTACCACAAAGCTCGCGGTATTCGTTGGCCAGTAGTGGATGGCAAAGAAACCCAGTGGCGTTATAGCGAAGGAAATGATCCTTACGTTAAAGCGGGTGAAGGTTATCAATTCTACGGTAAACCTGATGGCAAAGCGGTTATTTTTGCACTGCCGTTTGAACCCGCTGCAGAAGCGCCAGATAAAGAATACGATTTGTGGTTATCAACAGGGCGTGTTCTTGAACATTGGCATACTGGCAGTATGACGCGTCGTGTGCCTGAGCTTCACCGCGCTTTCCCTGAATCATTAGTGTTTATGCACCCACTTGATGCGAAAGATCGTGGATTACGTCGTGGCGACAAAGTCAAAGTGGTTTCTCGCCGTGGTGATGTGACAACGATTGTTGAAACTCGCGGCCGTAATAGACCACCAAAAGGTTTGGTGTACATGGCATTCTTTGATGCAGCGCAATTAGTGAACAATTTAACACTGGATGCGACTGATCCACTTTCGAAAGAAACGGACTACAAAAAATGTGCCGTTAAACTGGAAAAGGTGTAATTGCTAATGCCCCAGAAAACGCATCCTAACAAGGTTAAGTCTCAGAACAGTCGCCGTCGCTTTTTGCGTGATGTAGGGCGTGCTGCGGGTGGGTTAGTGGCTGTTGGTGTGGTACTGGGGCTTCAGCAACAAACCTCCCGAGCGAGCGGTGTGAGACTTCGCCCGCCGGGTGCGCTAAATGAAGCTGCATTTGCGAGTGCCTGTGTGCGCTGTGGTCAATGCGTTCAAGCCTGCCCTTATGACATGTTGAAATTAGCGACATTGGCATCGGGTCTGGCAGCGGGAACACCGTATTTTATCGCCCGTGAAAACCCGTGTGAAATGTGTGAAGACATTCCATGTGCAAAAGTGTGCCCAAGTGGTGCGCTGGATAAAGACATTGAGTCTATCAATGATGCGCGTATGGGCTTGGCTGTGTTACTTGACCAAGAAAACTGTCTGAACTTCCAAGGGTTGCGTTGTGATGTGTGTTACCGCGTTTGTCCGCTTATTGACGAAGCGATCACATTGGAGCTTGAGCAGAATCATCGAACAGGTAAACACGCGCGTTTCTTACCAACGGTAAACAGCAATTACTGCACGGGTTGCGGTAAGTGCGAGCAAGCTTGTGTGCTGGAAGAAGCGGCTATCAAAGTGTTGCCAAGAGACTTGGCGAAAGGTGAATTAGGCCATCATTACCGTTTTGGTTGGCTGGAGGGAAACAATGGCAAATCGTAAACGCGACGCCGGACGTGAAGCTCAGGCAAAAAAAGGGTGGTGGCAAAGCCACAAATGGTTGGTGTTAAGGCGTGTCAGCCAATTATTGGTGCTAGCGATGTTTTTGAGTGGTCCATGGCTTGGTGTGTGGATCTTACACGGAAACTATAGCAGTAGCTTATTGTTAGACACAGTTCCATTGACCGACCCACTGATTACATTAGAGAGCTTAGCAAGTGGTTACTTACCAGGGATCTCTGCGCTGATCGGTGCCGCTATTGTGTTCGGTGTATATGCGCTAATAGGTAAACGTATTTTTTGCAGTTGGGTTTGCCCTGTTAATCCGATAACTGATGCTGCAGCATGGCTGCGCCGTAAGTTTGATTTGAACCAATCCGCCACCATTCCACGCTACATTCGTTATGTGTTGCTGGTGGTGATTTTAGTGGGGTCAGCGGTGACAGGTACTTTACTGTGGGAATGGCTAAATCCAGTTTCATTAATGGGGCGTAGTTTAATTTTCGGTTTTGGAAGTGGTGCATTGGTTTTAGTTGCGCTGTTTTTATTCGATTTATTGGTAGTGGAACATGGCTGGTGCGGTCACCTTTGCCCATTAGGCGCACTGTATGGTGTCGCGGGTTGTAAGGGTGCACTGGTCGTCACGGCGGTGAATAAAAAAGACTGTAGCCGCTGTATGGATTGTTTCCACGTTTGCCCGGAGCCGCAAGTGTTGCGTGCACCGGTCCTCGATAAACAAGCCCCAGCACTGATTTCTGATAAAGACTGTATTACTTGCGGTCGTTGTATAGATGTCTGTTCTGAGGATGTTTTTAAAATAACACTACGATGGAGCTCGGGAGCTAAATCATGAAAAATTCAGTCCTGAAAAAGACGCTAAGCCGCGCAATCGCAGGTATGGTCTTTGTTGTCAGTAGTCTAGTTTGGGCTGCTAATGGTGTCGATTTGACGCAATCGCCAGAAGTGTCTGGTACGACTGAGGGAAGTATTCATATTCCTAAAGAGCAAGAAAGAATGGCACTAAACTATGTGAACCAGCCGCCGATGATCCCACATAGCGTTGAGGGTTACCAAATTACCACCAACACGAACCGTTGTTTACAATGCCACGGCGTTGAAAACTACCGTACCACAGGTGCTCCACGTGTTAGCCCAACACACTTTATGGATGCAACTGGGAAAGTATTGGGGGAAGTCGCACCAAACCGTTATTTCTGTTTACAGTGCCATGTACCACAATCGGATACTCCGGCAATCATTGATAACACATTTACCCCATCCAAAGGTTTTGGGAAATAAGGGGGAATTATGGCAAATAATAACGAAAAACCAACAACAGGTGAAAAGCCGAAGAAAAAAGGCTTGTTTGGGCTGATTGGACGTATATGGCAATGGTGGCGTAGACCTAGCCGCTTAGCATTAGGCACGTTATTGCTGATTGGTTTTGTCAGTGGCGTGATCTTCTGGGGTGGCTTTAACACAGGTATGGAGATGGCGAATACAGAAGAGTTTTGTATTAGCTGTCACGAAATGCGTGAAAATGTCTATGAAGAATATATGGATACGATTCACTATACTAACCGTAGTGGTGTTCGTGCAACCTGTCCAGATTGTCACGTACCTCACGAATTTGGTCCTAAAATGGTGCGTAAAATCCAAGCCAGTAAAGAATTATACGGGAAAATTTTTGGCATTATCGATACGCCGCAAAAATTTGAAGATCACCGTTTAGCGATGGCGCAAAGTGAGTGGCGGCGAATGAAAAACAATGACTCGCAGGAGTGCCGTAACTGCCACAACTTTGAGTATATGGACTTCACTGCCCAAAAAGGGGTGGCTGCCAAAATGCATGACCAAGCCGTTACGGAGGGTAAAACCTGTATAGACTGCCATAAAGGGATTGCACATAAGCTTCCTGATATGCGTGAAGTTGAACCAGGCTTTTAATCTGGAGTTATCGTTTTATGATTGGTTATCTCAATGAATTATAAGTGATGATCATGAAATAGGCTGATTATGCATAAGAGTATAATCAGCCTAAGTTATATTTGTGTTAAATCAATATCTTTGCTTTTTTAATGTGTATTGTATGATGCTGTCACTCAGCATTTACTAACAATATAATAAATCAGGGTAATTAAACTATGTGGAAAAAGCTTCATCAACTTGCCATCCCCGTTAACCTTTACCGGTTATGTGGGCGTCTAGTACCGTGGTTTATTATATTAAGTGTGATTTGTTTAGCGGTAGGTTGGGTCTGGGGTTTTGGTTTTGCACCAACCGATAAAGTGCAAAGCGATAGTTACCGTATTATGTATATTCACGTACCTGCTGCGATGTGGTCAATGGGGATTTATGCCACGATGGCGATCACTGCCTTTATTGGGCTAGTGTGGCAGATGAAAGTGTCGGAGCTGGCGATTGCCGCAATGGCACCCGTTGGCGCGGTCTTTACTTTTATTGCATTAGTCACTGGCGCGACATGGGGTAAGCCGATGTGGGGCGCTTGGTGGGTGTGGGATGCACGTTTAACCTCTGAATTAATTCTATTTTTTCTGTATGTGGGCGTTATTGCGTTATGGCATGCCTTTGATGACCGCCGTACAGCGGGCAAAGCTGCGGCGATTTTAGTATTAATTGGCGTGATTAACTTACCTATCATTCATTACTCTGTTGAATGGTGGCAAACACTGCATCAGCCGTCGACACGCATGCAAGAAAGTATCAACCCAGCGATGCGCACACCACTGCGCCTAGCTATCCTTGGGTATCTATTCTTATTTATCTCTTTAACACTCATTCGCTTACGTAATCAGTTATTGATCCTCGAACGTAACCGCCCTTGGGTGCTCGATATTGTGAAAAAAGGAGGGCGCCTTAAATGACCAGCGCATTTGCATCTTGGAGCGATTTCTTTGCGATGGGAGGCTATGGGTTTTATGTCTGGTTGGCGGTGGCGCTGACCTTAATCCCTATATTGCTACTCTGTGTGCATACCGTTATCCAACGAAAAATGATCATTAATGCCATTATTCAACAGCAAGCTCGCGAACAAAGACAAAAAACCGCAAGAGCGCGTAGGGAGGAGATGTGAATATTCGTCGTCGTAACCGACTTTGGTTAATTTGTTCCATACTTATTGGTGTTGGCTTAACGCTAGCGCTGATCCTCTACGCACTGCGCTCAAGTATTGATCTCTTTTATACACCCGGTGAAATCATTTACGGTAAACGTGAAACTCAGCAGATGCCTGAAGTTGGGCAGCGTTTACGTGTGGGTGGGATGGTCATGCCAGGCAGTGTTGTGCGTGATGCTGATCCAAAATCATTAAAAATCACCTTCACCGTTTATGATGCAGAAGCAGAAATTGATGTCAGTTATGACGGAATTTTGCCAGACTTATTTAAAGAAGGGCAAGGTGTGGTCGTACAAGGTGAATTACAAGAAAATAATCATGTTCTAGCGAAAGAAGTGTTAGCCAAACATGATGAAAATTACACGCCGCCAGAAGTGGAAAAAGCAATGCAAGAAAACCATCGGAGACCAGCCGCAGCCTATAAGGAAAATGCGTCATGATCCCAGAAATTGGTAGCATTTTACTGTGCTTGGCACTCGGCCTTGCCGTTTTGCTGTCTATCTACCCATTGTGGGGAGTGGCGCGTAACGATACGCGTTTAATGGCCTCATCGCGTCCGTTGGCGTGGTTACTGTTTCTTTGTGTGACGGGGGCATTTCTTGTTCTCGTCAATGCGTTTGTCGTAAATGATTTTTCTGTCACTTATGTGGCGAACAACTCGAATACTCAACTACCGATTTGGTATCGCGTTGCCGCAACGTGGGGCGCTCACGAAGGTTCATTGTTGTTATGGGTCTTGTTGATGAGTGGCTGGACATTTGCGGTCGCGCTGTTTAGCTATCGCATGCCATTAGACATAGTAGCTCGTGTGCTTGCGGTGATGGGGATGGTGAGTGTTGGCTTTTTACTGTTTATCATTTTTACCTCAAACCCATTCTCACGCACATTACCGTCGTTCCCAATTGAAGGGCGCGACCTGAACCCATTGTTACAAGACCCCGGTCTTATTTTCCACCCACCTTTATTGTATATGGGCTATGTGGGTTTCTCAGTGGCATTTGCCTTTGCGATTGCGGCCTTGCTCAGTGGGCGATTAGACAGCTCCTTTACCCGTTTTGCCCGTCCTTGGACGATGGCTGCATGGTTTTTCTTAACGCTTGGGATCATGTTAGGTTCCGCATGGGCCTATTATGAACTTGGCTGGGGCGGCTGGTGGTTCTGGGATCCAGTAGAAAATGCCTCCTTTATGCCATGGCTAGTGGGAACGGCATTGATTCACTCTTTATCGGTGACGGAACAACGAGCGACATTTAAAGCGTGGTCATTGCTCTTATCGATATTTGCCTTCTCATTATGTTTACTCGGCACATTCTTGGTGCGTTCGGGCGTGTTAGTTTCTGTGCATGCGTTCGCCTCTGACCCATCCCGTGGGCTTTTCATCCTAGCATTTATGGTGCTGGTGATCGGCGGTTCGCTGCTCGTGTTTGCACTGCGAGGCCATAAAGTACGTTCACGCGTTAACAATGCGCTGTGGTCGCGTGAATCCATGTTATTGGGTAATAACGTGATTTTAACTGCGGCGATGCTCGTCGTGCTGCTTGGCACATTACTGCCGTTAGTTCATAAACAAATTGGGTTAGGTACCATTTCTATCGGTGAGCCGTTCTTTAATACCATGTTTATTGCATTGATGGTGCCATTTGCTTTGTTATTAGGGATTGGACCATTGGTTCGTTGGGGACGAGACCGTCCTGCAGCGATTAAAAAAATGCTGATTATTGCGACAGTGATGACGCTCATTCTGTCATTCGCATTACCAATGCTAATGGAAGACCGCGTTGAGGCATTGACCGTTGTTGGTTTGATGATGGCGATATGGATTGCCATTTTAGCGTTCGCTGAAATGAAAGTGCGCATCAGCAAAAAAATCAAACTGACGCCAAGCTACTGGGGTATGGTATGTGCTCATTTAGGCTTAGCGGTAACGATTGTAGGGATTGCCTTTAGCCAAAACTACAGCATTGAGCGTGATGTGAAAATGAAACCAGGGGATAACATTGCTATTCACGGTTACACCTTCACCTTTAATGGTGTACGTGAAGCAGATGGCCCGAACTATCAAGGGGTTATCGGCAGTATTTCTGTCACCAAAAACGACAAAGTGGTGAGTATCTTAATGCCTGAAAAACGCTTTTATAGCGTAAGCCGTGCTGTCATGACGGAAGCCGCGATTGATGGTGGTATTACCCGCGATTTATACGCCGCCCTTGGTGAGGAAGTCGATAAAAATACGTGGACTATGCGTTTGTATTATAAGCCATTTGTTCGCTGGATCTGGTCTGGTGGTGTGTTAATGGCAATTGGCGCATTATTCTGCCTGTTTGACCCACGTTATCGTCGTCGTAAATTACAAGGGGAAACGGCATGAACCGCAAAGTCTTTTTAATCCCTTTTATTATCTTCGCATGGATAGCCGCGGTGTTGCTGTGGCAGTTAATGCGTAATGCAGAAGGCGATGACCCACGTTTATTAGAGTCTGCATTAATTGGTAAGCCCGTACCTGTTTTCCGCTTGGAATCGTTAGAAAACCCTGGAAAGCATTACGAGTCAGAGGTGTTAACGCAAGGTCAGCCTATCTTATTGAATGTTTGGGCAACATGGTGCGTCACTTGCCGTGCGGAGCACCAGTACCTCAACTCGTTATCAGCGCAAGGTGTTCGTGTGGTTGGCTTAAATTATAAAGACAAACGCGATAAAGCAATTGTATGGTTGCGTCAGCTGGGTAACCCTTACGCATTAAGCCTATTTGATGGTGAAGGTATGTTAGCGCTCGATCTCGGGGTTTATGGTGCACCAGAAACCTTCCTTATTGATGGCAATGGGATTATTCGTTACCGCCACGCAGGGGCAATGGATGAACGTATTTGGGAAAAAGAATTTAAACCCCTTTGGGAGCGCTATAACCAGGAGGCGAACCAATGAGGTATTTACTCGGTCTATTGATGCTTGCACTCAGTGCAACAATCACGTATGCCTCTACGGAAGTATTTACGTTTGATAACGAACAACAAGAGCAGCAATTTCGTAAATTAACAGAAGAGCTACGTTGTCCTAAGTGCCAAAATAACAGTATTGCCGACTCTAACTCGATGATTGCGCTGGATTTACGCCAAAAAGTGTATGAGTTGATGAAAGAAGGCAAAAACCGTGATGAAATCGTCGATTATATGGTGGCGCGTTATGGTTACTTTGTTACTTATAACCCACCCTTAACGCCATTAACAATGATGTTATGGGGGCTGCCATTTGTCGCTATCATCATTGGTGGCTGGATTATTTTTGCCCGCTCGAAAAAACGTGTGCGTATCAAGCAGGTGGAAAACGGTGAAGAAGATGAAGTTCCTGAAGCTTCACGGGCAAGTAATTGGGTCTATTTACCAGGCGTATTGATTGCACTAGGTGTTGCGGCGGGGGCATATTACCAAGTGGGTAGTTATGAAAAGGTGACTGATTGGAACAATGCTTATCAACAAGCACCTGCTTTGCTGGATAGAGCCTTAGACCCTTCTGAGCCACCGCTGAATAATGCAGAAATGGAGCATTTAGCATTAGGCTTGCGTACTCGCTTACAAGAAGATCCGCAAAATTTAGAAGCATGGGTGATGCTAGGGCGCATTGGTATGGTGCTTGGTAATGCAACTATGGCAACTGATGCTTATGGCCGCGCGTATCGTCTTTCGCCGAAAGATGAAAATGTAGTGATAGGTTATGCAGAAGTGTTAACGCGTTCTTCTGATCCTGAAGATAACCGTCAAGGTGCAGAGTTACTGAAAAAGCTGATTGCAGAAGACCGCACGAATGTAAAAGCGTTAAGCATTTTTGCCTTCAATGCATTTGAACAAGAACGTTATGCAGAGGCAATTTCAGCATGGCAAATGATGCTAAAACTATTGCCCGAGAATGACCAGCGCCGAGTGATTATTGAGCGCAGCGTGGAGCAAGCACTGATGATGGTGCATGAAAAGAAAGGCTCGTCAGCTGATAAGTAGTATCGATTTTGCTCAATATGATCTAAACGGGGGCGTAAGCCCCCGTTTTGTTTTTATAGTTTCAAATTCATTCAGGTCACGTTAGCGCCTTTAGCGAACAACTTTTTGCTTTAAGGGAGGACGTTTCTATCAGATCATCCCAATTCCACTTAGCTTACCTTTGCCCTATTTATCAAATTAAGCGCGTTCCTATTTTAGATTTTTTTTAATTTATTGAATTGTGAATATCATCACAAATAGACACTTCTTCTTTATTGATAGATTATAGCGATGAATAAATATATTTATTACAATAAAATTAAACCAGTATCGCATAACAGATTGATAATTTAACTTTAAAATAATAAACAAACTATTTATTTGAAAATTAAATAACGAATAAAATGAGAGTTAATATTTTCTTATCTTTAAAGTGATTAGTTGAAATTCAATTAAATTAATTAATCAATTCTAATATTATATTGATAATAATAGGGTATTTTACTTTGGTTGTTCTTTTTTGGTTTTTTTTGTTTTTATTTTTATGCTTTTTGCTTTTTTTTGCTTTTGAATAGGAAGGTATGAGTATAGTCACATTAACGCAACAAGGTATAAATTAGAGTAAATGCCATGAGGTAAAAATGGCATGAAAGCAGAACGACATAAGAAAATAATTAGTATTTTAAAAAATACAGGCGCAGCAAAAGTTTCTGTTTTATCGAAAGAACTTAATGTCACGAAAGAAACCATTAGGGCGGATTTAAATTCTTTAGCAAAAAAAGGGATTATTAGCCGCTGCCATGGTGGCGCATATATTGAATTTGAAACCCTAGACAAAGTTGCTAAAAAAGAAATTATTCAATTTCTTGAGTGCAATGAAAGTTTTAATGAAAGAACAGATAAGGATGATGCCGTGTTAGGTAAAGTATGTGTATTAGGTTCATTTAACGTTGATATGATTAGTTATTTACCTCGACTTCCTGAAGCGGGTGAATCATTATTATCGAATAAATTTATTTTTTCACCAGGTGGAAAGGGGTGTAATCAAGCATTAGCTGCAAGTTATTCTGATTCTCCTGTGCATTTTATTACTAAAATAGGAACAGACCAATTTAGTGAGTATGCAATAAATTTTATTTCTTCATCAAAAATAAAAACATCAACAATATACCAAACAGAAAAATACCAAACAGGAACGGCATCTATATTTGTTTCTGAAAATAGTGGGGAAAATATTATTTCTATCTATCCAGGTTCAAATATGGATATCTCTGCGGATGAAGTTAAAATTCAGAAAGATAAAATTGTAAATTCAAATATTATTCTTCTTCA
This sequence comes from Providencia sp. PROV129, assembly GCF_028482245.1. Taxonomy (NCBI): domain Bacteria; kingdom Pseudomonadati; phylum Pseudomonadota; class Gammaproteobacteria; order Enterobacterales; family Morganellaceae; genus Providencia; species Providencia sp. PROV129. Next base: position 104,821 of record NZ_JAMPQD010000010.1, on the reverse strand, counting down.
ATTAGAAACGAATATTGAAGCATTAAGGGAAATAATCGAAATTGGCAATGAATATAAAATTCCGATTATTTTAAACCCTGCGCCTTACAATAACATCGTAAATGAGCTAATTGGAAAGGTCGATATTTTGACACCGAATGAAACAGAAGCAAGCTTGCTTTCTGACATCAATGTTGTGGACATTGAAACTGCCAAAAAAGCAGCTGAAATTATCTATAACAAAGGCGTAAAAAAGGTTGTCATTACACTCGGAAGTAAAGGCTCTATTGCATTTGATGGTAATAAGTTCATTTATTCTCCGGCTTACACTGCCGTTGTTAAAAATACGGCGGGTGCAGGTGATGCATTTAATGGGGCTCTAGCCGCTTCATTAGCAAAAGGAAAACAATTTTCTTATGCCTTACGTTATGCATCAGCGTTTTCATCCCTGGCTGTTGAAACAAGCAACGCTTCAGAAATGCCTGAAGATATTAATGTTATGCATCGTATTAATCAAACAACCTACTCGCAGGTTGTGACTCAATCCCCTGAATAAATTAATATTCTGAAACGAGGAAAAAAATGAAAATTTTATTTATTGGTGAATCATGGCATATCCATATGATCCACACAAAAGGTTATGACAGCTTTACATCAAGTAAATATGAAGAAGGTGCTACATTTTTACTAGAGTGCTTAAAAAATAAAGGTGTAGAAATTGATTATATGCCAGCCCACACAGTGCAAATGGCATTTCCTAAAACTGTCGAAGAATTAGAAAAATATGATGTTGTTGTAATCAGTGATATCGGTGCTAATACGTTCCTATTACAAAATGATACTTTCTATAATATGAAAGTATTACCAAATGCATTAGGACTAATTAAGCAATACGTTAGTCAAGGTGGCGGCTTATTAATGATCGGTGGTTATTTATCTTTTATGGGTATTGAAGCCAAAGCGAATTATAAAAATACGTTATTAGCCGATGTATTACCAGTCGAAATGTTAGATGGCGATGACCGTGTGGAAACGCCAGAAGGTATTTTCGCAACACCCCAAAATATGCAGCATGAAGCAATTAAAGGATTTGGTAATTGGCCGATGTTCTTAGGCTATAACAAAGTTAAGCCAAGAGAAAATACAGAAGTTGTTTTAAATATTGGTGATGATCCATTATTGGTCTTTGGCCAATATGAAAACGGAAAAACAGGTTGTTTTATGAGTGACTGTTCGCCGCATTGGGGAAGTCGTGAGTTTATGGCTTGGGAACATTATTCAGATATGTGGGTAAATATTCTAAAGCAAATCGCACGTTAATTAATTCTTTAAAAGTAAAAAACCAAACAATAAAGAAAATAAGTGCTGAATTATGTTCAGCACTTTGTAAGCCGATTACAAAAAATAATGACTCATAGTCAAAATCCAAAAGGAATATTTTATGAGTGTTAAAAGTTATTCTACTCCGTTTTTAATGATAGCAACGGTATTGGCCGGTATGTTATCGCCAATGCAATCTGCAGTGAATGGGCAGCTCGGTGATGTTTTAAAAGATGGTAATGCGAGTGCGGTTATTTCCTTTGCCAGTGGTTTGGTTGTGATGTTTTTTATCATTATTGCGAAAAAACAAACTCGACAACAATTTGCAGCAATTCCGAGTTTAATTAAGAACAAAAAAATCCCACTGTGGAATTGGTTTGCAGGGTTATGTGGCGCAATGGTGGTATTTTCTGAAGGGGCATCAGCCAGCGCATTAGGGATTGCTACCTTCCAAACAGCACTGATTTCAGCATTATTACTTTCAGGATTATTATGCGACCGTTTTGGCATTGGTATTGATGAGAAAAAACCGTTTACTACTTTTCGGGTATTAGGCGCCGTTTTTGCTGTCGTTGCTACTTTATTTGTGGTGTCGCCACAGTGGCATTCCAGCTCAGCAATTTATTTAGCTATTCTGCCTTTCTTAGCGGGTTTATTAGCAGGTTGGCAGCCTGCAGGTAACTCAAAAGTAGCCGAAGCCACTGGCTCTATGATGGTTTCTATCACGTGGAATTTTATTGTTGGCTTTACTGTTTTAACGATTGCGTTAGTGATCCGTATGGCATTAGGCCATTTGACCCTTGATTTACCTGGCGTTTGGTGGATGTATTTAGGTGGTCCATTAGGGCTTATGTCGATTGCATTAATGGCTATTTTAGTTCGCGGTTTAGGTTTGTTGATGTTAGGTGTGGCTTCAACGGCTGGCCAGTTACTTGGTTCTGTATTAATTGACCTTCTATTACCATCTCTCGGTAATACCGTTTATTTAGTCACTATCATCGGCACTGTATTTGCTTTAGTGGGAGCGATTATCACCACCATTCCTGAGTTTAGAGAAGCAAAAGCGACAAAAGCCGCAGGAGTATAAAGATGAAAGGGTATATCCAAACAGTGATTGGGCCTGTTAAAAAAGAAGATATGGGACTGACACTACCACATGAACATTTGTTTAACGATTTATCAACGGTTGTCGATGAACCATTCTATGATTTCTCGCACGTTCTGGTTGATAAAAAAGTGAGTGCAGACATCCAATGGGGCCTTAAACATGACCCGTATTGCTGTTGCGATAACATGGATAAAAAACCCATTGAAGATGTTATCTATGAAGTGAATAACTTCAAAGAATTAGGTGGCAGAACATTAGTCGATGCAACAGGCTCAAAGGCGATTGGTCGCGATGTACACCAATTACGTGAAGTGGCGATTGAAACGGGCATTAATGTTGTCGCTTCTTCTGGTTTATATATCGAAAAGTTTGAAGGCTCTCGCCTCGTCAACGATATCGATGCCATGGCTAAAATGATTGATGATGAGCTGAATATTGGTATTGATGGAACCGATATCTGTGCAGGTATGATTGGTGAAATCGGTGTTTCACCTTTTTTTACTGAAGGTGAAAAGAACAGTTTACGCGCGGCCTCTGTTGCACAGTTGGCAAATGACCACGTTTCTATGAATATCCACATGCCAGGCTGGCAGCGTCGTGGTGATGAAGTCCTTGATATCTTAATTAAGGAAATGGGCGTTAACCCAGCTAAAATTTCATTGGCGCATTCAGACCCATCAGGGAAAGACTTTGATTACCAGCGTCGGATGTTAGACCGAGGAGTTTGGCTTGAATTTGACATGATAGGCCTTGATATTTCATTTCCAAAAGAAGGGGTTGCTCCTACAGTGACAGAAACTGCAGATGCGGTTTGTAAGTTGATTGAGATGGGCTATGGTCAGCAAATTGTGTTAAGCCATGATGTGTTCCTTAAGCAGATGTGGGCTAAAAATGGTGGAAATGGTTGGGGGTTTGTTCCTAATGTTTTCTTATCCTTACTTGCGAAAAAAGGTATTGATAAATCAATGATTAACCGTCTTTGTATTGATAACCCAGCAAATTTATTGGCATAAATACACTGATCTATTTTGCGTTTTATCTGAAGAGAAAACATGTGCGGCACTTTATTGGAGTGCCGCATTTTTTGTTTTTTAGTTTGATAAGGTATTTCAAGGAGCTTGAGTGAGTTTGTTAATCAGACAACTGATTGATTTTATTCTTGAAGAATATTGACCGCATATCACTAAAAATACTCATAAAACTCATATTGAATTAACATATTACACAAATATCAATAACAATGAGAATCTAAATAAGATACAATTACGCGCTATAAATATCTACCCAGATGACGGAAAAACGTTGCACCTGCGCCCCTCAATCAGACAACTTGCTGCCTATCTGGCGTTATTAGCCGTTGCTATGTTGTTCATTGCGCCATTGATCTCTAAATCGATGGAACAGATGAATCATTGTATAGCGACGAATAACGTTACAGAGAACACTGTAATGGCAGAGCATTCGATGCATTTGCATCAAGGGATGTTGATGCCTGAAGGTTGTGAACATAGCAGTGCAATGAATCACCTGTTAATGACGGGGATTGGGCAGTCACCGATGGAAGATATTGCCTGCGGTTACTGTCAGTTATTGGTTCATTTTCCGTTTCTTATCTTATTGATTGCAGCCGTTATTCGGCAGCTCGCAACGCTAACACTGTTCCTACCATTTGAACGTAGTGTCCAGCTTTGGTTATTTAGACCTTGGACTTTGCGTTTAGCCAGAGCACCACCAATAATCTGATTTTCTTTAGCATGAATATTTCAACAAACTAATTCTATTTTTGCCTTATTCAGCAAGGTCGATTGCGTACGTCTTGAATTTGATTATATTTTCAAGAAACATCCCTGTAGGGAAGCATTGATTTTGTGATTAAAGCAAAGGTGGTGGTATTTTTATTGATATAAGAAACAGGTTAAAAATGAATACACTGCAATTTAAATTTGCACCTGCGGCAACATTGGTTATCAGCGCGATTTGTTCCGCCTCGGTTATGGCAAAAAATGAGATTAACCAAAGCCCAATCACTGAAAGCTCAGTCATGATTGTCACTGCTCCCGTTGATTCACCATTAACGATCACGACGTCGCCAAAAACACCAAGGCAGCCTGTTCCTGCTAGTGATGGCTCTGATTACCTCAAAACTATCCCAGGTTTTTCCCAAATTCGTAATGGTGGAACCAATGGCGATCCTGTTTTTCGTGGTATGTTTGGTTCGCGCTTGCGTATTTTAACCAATGACAGCGAAATGCTAGGGGCTTGCCCATCACGGATGGATGCGCCAACATCTTATATATCCCCTGAAAACTTTGATGTGCTTAATATGATTAAAGGGCCTCAAACGGTGCTCTGGGGACCTGGTAATTCAGCAGGGACAATTCGTTTTGAACGTGAAAAACCGTTATTCACCGAAGGTGGAATTAAAGGAAATGCAAGCGCGCTAACCGCGTCAAATAACCGCTGGGATGCGAATGCGGATGTTAGCGTGGGCAACGAAACAGGTTACTTACGTGTTATTGGCAATAAATCCCGTTCTAATGACTATAAAGATGGCAATGGCGATAAAGTCCCGTCGAAATGGGACAAATGGAATGCGGATATTGCAATTGGCTGGACGCCAGATGAATACACGTTATTAGAACTTACTGCTGGGAAAGGTGATGGTGAAGCACGTTATGCAGGGCGTGGCATGGATGGCTCTCAATTTAAACGTGAAAGTTATGGACTTCGTTTTGAAAAGAGCAATATCGGTGATGTTCTCGACAAAATAGAAGCCAGTGCTTATTACAATTATGCTGACCATATTATGGATAACTATTCTCTACGCTCACCATCAGGTGGCGGAATGGGCGGACATATGGGGATGGGGCATGGCGGTCACGGTATGATGAATATGCCAATGAAAATGCGTGTTGACCGTGAAACGATGGGCGGCCGTGTGATGGGAACATGGCTCTGGACGGACTATGAGCTGCGAGCGGGGGCAGATATGCAAACCAATAAGCACCGCAGCAAAAGTACAAGTGGTTGGGTGAAAGATGCACAATTCCAAGATTACGGCCTATTTAGTGAGTTAACATGGCAAGCTACCACACAAGGAAAGGTTGTCAGCGGGGCTCGTTTGGATCGTGTACTTGTTGAAAATAATAAAGAAATCGGTTCATCAGGTCGTAACACCGTTATGCCAGCAGGTTTTGCTCGTTATGAGCATTCCCTCGAAAATACCCCTGTTATGCTGTATGCCGGTGTCGGTTACACTGAACGTTTTCCAGATTATTGGGAATTATTTTCACCGAAAATGGGGCCAGATGGTACCCACAATGTTTTTGACCGCCTAAAAACAGAAAAAACAACTCAACTTGATATTGGGGCAAAGTATAGCCATGAAAATACCAATGCGTGGGTTTCTGCCTATATTGGCCGTGTTGATGATTTCATTCTTTTCCGTTATAGCGCCAGCAATCCACGGATGAGCCAAGTTGAAAATGTGAATGCTATGATTATGGGGGGAGAGCTAGGCGTAGCACAAAAACTTAGTGACGAGTGGAAAGCTGATGCCAGCCTTGCTTATGCATGGGGAGAAAACAGAACAGACGGTAAAGCGCTTCCTCAGATGCCACCTCTTGAAAGTCGCTTTGGTTTGTCATGGGAAAAAGGGGACTGGACAACAACGGGCTTAGTTCGTGTTGTGAGTCGCCAAAACCGTGTGGCTATCAATGACGGCAATGTGGTGGGAAAAGACTTTAGCAAAAGCGCGGGCTTTACCATTTTCTCTCTAAATACTGCATACAAAGTGAATGAAAATGTGAAATTAAGCGCTGGGGTCGATAATCTGTTTGATAAAACTTACAGTGAGCACTTAAATTTAGCGGGTAATAGCGGATTTGGTTATTCATCTAATATGCCAGTGAATGAACCTGGTAGAACGTTTTGGGCTAAAGTAAACGTGACATTTTAATTTATAATATGAGAGTAACCCGCTATTTATTAGCGGGTTACTAAGAAATTTTTTAAATTATGACGGGTATATAATAATTGAGTTCTTGAATATAGTTATGTGGGTCATTAATAAAATCATGATAAGTTGGCTTAGACTTCAATATGTAGAGCTCAACATCGGAGCCATCCCCACGCATAATGTCCATTTCTGCGAGTACTTTGCCATATGCTGTGTAAATGATATCGTTATAATCAATCCCTTGCAGACTGCCATCGAATTTGATTTCTAAATAATTTCCTGCGGGGACTTGTAAGTTTTTTGCTTGTGCAGGAACGATATCTACATCTTTTTCATCTAAAGCCGTGGTATATAAGAAACGGCCTTCTTCGGTAGCATTTAAATCAACACCATGAATAGCATATAAATGTTGGGTAACATATTGGTTATTATCAAGGAATAATTTCCAATAATGACGTCTGAGCTCTTCAGTCTTAAGGTTCCATTCATTGATATCTTGTGTATAACGGTGTTGGATACCCAATAAATTGGTTGCAGTTAATTGGGTTAATCTAACTTGCACTTGTAATTCTTTGCTATCTCGAATTGGGAGGCAGAATCCGTCAACTTTCCAGCCTTCACGTTTTCGGTATTCAGATGGTGTCAGGTTAAACTGCTTTTTGAAGGCCCTGCAAAATGTTTGCTGAGAATCAAAGCGATAACGAAGAGAAATATCCATAATGCTATCATTGGTTAATCGCAACGCAACAGCGGAACAAGATAGACGCCTAGCACGAATATAAGAGCCTAATGCTAAGCCCGTCTGGTTTTTAAATAGACGCTGAAAGTGCCATTTAGTATACCCAGACCTATCGGCAACTGTATCAAGGGATAGGCGAGATTCTAAATTTTGTTCAATCCAAAGAATGATTTCTCTGATAACGCTTTCTTGTAGCATGATAATCCTTTCAATTCGCTTTTTACTTAAGATCAACAGAATGCAAAACTATCAATAGCATGGGCCAATGTTAGGTGAGTATTCATGAGTCCTCTAAATAAGGATAGCATGTCTACTGACAATTTAATTAAAAAGATGTGAAGTTAAGTAAGTTTTGCTATTGTATGATTTAAATAAAAATCAACGCGATACGCCTATTCGGTGTTAACTTAAATTATTGCCTAATAAAAAGATAAAACTCAATTTTTATAAACTTAATTTTAGTATTAAATTAATATATAAAAATAAGGTGTCAAATAAGGTAGAAGATTATCACTTATGATACGTCAATATTAGATGGTGTTTTAATGATTATTAAAAAAAGAATTGTATGCAGCAGATAATCTTGTCTTGATTTTATGGGGGGTAAGTTATTTGAATATTTTTATAGATATCTGAATTTTTTATGATTTGAAGGTTGAAAATTAGTTTTGAGCTTGTTTTTATTGACTGACTAATCCTTGGTGATGGAAACTTATTGATACGGTTGAAAACAAATTGTCACGTTAATTCTAAGGAAATAACAATAAATAGCTCAGATTGATTTTATAAGATAGGGAAAATAAGCTAGAATTTTAACTTAATTAAAAAGTAAATTACAAAACTAGAATAACATTATTGGATTATTCTTAAAAAGAAAATCCATTTTGTTTTTTGGGGAATTAATTTGTGATCTAATTCAACTTTAAAGTGTAACGATGTAATCTTAAAAAAACGTTTGTTTTCAAATGGATGTTTCTATTGTTTGGTTTTATTTATAAAGAAATAGTCTTATTTTGATGTGTTTAACTGAGGTTTTATTATTATTAATCAATTTATACACTTAATGGGAATGGTAATTTACGCCTCGATTAATTGTAATGTTATTAAATCTATTTGGGGGAGTTATGAGTAAAGATAATATCGCTAAAATGTTAGGCTTAAAAATTAGAATGCAACGAGAGAGTCATAAAATGACAATAAAACAAACAGCGACTTTAATTGGCGTTTCGGAGGATGAAATGAGTCGTTTTGAGAACGGTGATAGCTGTATTGATGTTGATTCATTATTTCAATTTGCTTATTTATTTAATTTAGAGCCAACCACTTTTTTATATGGCGTTGTTAACACGAATAGTGGAGTACGCAGTACATTGCATTAGTTAATTTGTAATGTCAGTCATCAGACTAGCTTCTATAAGATGTCTTTTGTGAATTGTCATTTTGAATATACATTATATAAATTCAATACGTTATGAAATACGAAAGCGAATTGCTTTTTACTTCATCAGGTATTCAAAAATGAAGTTACACTAAATAAAACCATTATTAGTTAGATGGTTTATTATTTCGTCAGTAAATTTGTTCGCTTGTAACCAGTGATTCTTTTGCAATAATTTTTCGTCGTTATGTAATTTTAGGATAAATTGGTCAAGTTGCTTAACGATAGATGTTTTCTCGTTAATGCTTTGATTTTCTTTATTAATAATAAATTTACTCTCAGCTTCATAGCTGTGATTACACTGTTTAAGTGAAATTTTATCGGTAATATTTCCAGTATTAAAAAATAGCTCAATTGAGACGAGCAGCCCGCCTTTATGGCGAAGGTTAATAATGAGAACATCACCATTTTCCATTTTTGCGAAAGGGTGTGAGTATTGAACTGAAGTTTCGGTTAGGGATAAGTCAGGTAATAACGATAAAAGTAATTCAACTTTTTGCGTCAATGCACTGCGTAATGTATTGAAAGGGAGTCTATTTTCAGGCTCGATCATTCGATGGGAAGAAAGTCGTAATAACCCTGTTTCGGATTTATTTTTGACAGCTAAAGACGTTTTGAGTTGATTAAATGTATCTTCAAAAGAAAGCACTGGGTTGTAATAAATGCAAACGCCGTTACGTTTTGCTTGTTTAAATAACTCAGTTAGCTCAGGCTCTTTATAGTTGGGGATATTATTCAGCAAGAGATCTTTTCCTGCATCGATAGTGCGTTCTATCGTGAATTTGAGTAATTCACCACTGCACACTGATGTCATGATGATGGAGTTCACATCATCATTATTTATCAGTTCCTCGATTTTGCGCTTTTGGCACATATAATAGCTCATTGATGGTAACGATGGTTCAATATCACAAATTGCTTTGAGCTCACAATGATGTGCGCTCAATTTGACTGCTTGAATATACGGTAAATTTTGGTTGTACGTTCCGATTAAACCAACGCCGGTACGCTCTAGGGACGTGACGGAATGTTGCTCTTCAAGTAAACGAAGGTGACCTAGTAAATACAGAAAGTGTGTGTTTACCATGTTTTACCCCTATTTTTGCTGCCTATCGGAAATTCACATAATCTCAACATAACAGGGTGAAATAATAATTTCATTTTAATGTTTTGTTGGAATTTGTATTTTCTGATGTAACTCACAATTTACAGAAAATAATGTCGAAAAATCACATTTAAATTGTCGAGTCGAACAAAAGTGCGGGAGAGGAAGAATGGCTAATATAGAGCCTAAATAGAAGGCTCTTAACCCATGGAGGAGTGAGTTAAGAGCAATTATGCTTATATGAGCTTGCTGCCTTGGCGATAGGCTAAGGCTACAGTAAGTGATTGGGCTAAACATAATGTAGCAGACTGTGAACGAAAAGCATCAACTTGGGCTTCTTTAATCACAAAGCAGACATCACTAAAACTGGCCAATGGGCTGATTTGACTATCTGTGATAACAATTTGTTTTGCCCCTGTTTGAGCCGCTTTTTCACTTACCATCACAGTTTCTGAGGCATAAGGTGTGAAACTGATCGATATAACAACATCATTTTCGCTAATTCGGCTGATTTGCTCTTTAAACATTCCACCCAGCCCATCAATTAAAATTGGGCGGCATTCTAAATGACTCAGTGCGTAACTGAGATAAGTTGCAACGCTAAAGGAACGGCGTAAGCCAATAATGTAGACATTTTGTGCTCCTGCCAATAATGATACAGCTTTTTCCATATCTTCAGCAGGCGTTCTTGCTGCCATTTGCTGCAATGCTTGTGCGTTTGAATGCGCAAATTCTTTTAAAATTTGAGCTGGATCATCGCTTAGCTCCTGCTCACTATCCATTTCACGAAAGAGTCTTGCTCTATCTGTATAGCTAGCGGTTTCCTCAACCAAATTCATTCGAAATAGTTGTTTCATTTCATTGAAGCCACTGAAATCGAAAGCATTGGCGAAGCGGATCAGTGTTGATGGGGGAACATCGGCTTCTTTAGCAATAACGGCAACGGTATCGAAGGCAACGCTGTTAGTATTATCGAGCACATACCTCGCTACCTGTTGTAAGCGTTTACTGAGTTCGTCATAACGTGCACGAACTTGCTCTTGAAACTCATTTAAATTTGCTGCACTTGACATATAACCTCCATGATTTGGCTCTAATTGTAGTTGTTTTGTGCCGTTAGTCGAATCTTTTTGAAACAATCAGTTCATACGACCAAACCTTTTCTCATCGTCTATCTTAAATTATGTAGTTTTCATTCAACAAATTGAATGGGTTATCTCATGTTCTTCTTTTATTGAATACACTAGAACCGCCGCATTTAACCCGATAAGTTTGATTGTTCTTGGGGGAGTTAATGGCTAAATACAGTTTTTGAAACGAGTGTCTTTAAAGTGAATAGAAAATTTCATAAAAACTTTGGCTGGATCACATAAATTGAATGTTATTTCAAATTTGGTTGAAAATGAAATGAATATTTCATATACATTAAATAACACAAGGTAACTCTATCAGCTAAAGAGAGGCAGCATGGAACAGATTCATAATTTTATTGGTGGTGAAATCGTATCCAGTCAAAGTGGGCGATTTGCGCCAGTATTTAACCCTGCAACAGGAACGCAAATTGCACAAGTGGGACTTAGCAGCGCTGATGAAACGAAAAAAGCCATAGAAGTTGCACATAACGCATTCCCTAAATGGGCAAAATTATCACCGTTAAAACGTTCTCGCATCCTTTTTAAATTTAAAGCATTACTCGAAGACAACATGGATGATTTGGCTCGCCTAATTTCAAAAGAACACGGTAAAGTTTTTTCCGATGCAGTGGGGGAGTTGACCCGTGGATTGGAAGTTGTTGAATTTGCTTGTGGGATTCCGCATTTACAAAAAGGTGAGCACTCAGCCAATGTGGCAACGGGCGTGGACAGCCATTCATTAATGCAACCTTTAGGCGTGTGTGCTGGGATTACGCCGTTTAACTTCCCTGCAATGGTGCCAATGTGGATGTTTCCAGTAGCGATTGCAACGGGAAATACCTTTGTTTTAAAACCTTCTGAAAAAGATCCATCCTTAGCATTGGAACTAGCAAAACTGCTGAAAGAAGCGGGATTACCAGATGGCGTGTTTAACGTTGTACAAGGGGATAAAGAGTCTGTTGATGTCTTATTAACCGCGCCAGAAGTCCAAGCGGTCAGTTTTGTCGGTTCAACACCAATTGCAGAATATATTTACACAACAGCATCTGCTCATGGCAAGCGTTGCCAAGCATTAGGCGGTGCGAAGAACCATTGTATCTTAATGCCTGATGCCGACATGGGGCAGGCTGCAAATGCCATTATGGGTGCAGGTTTTGGCGCCGCGGGTGAGCGTTGTATGGCTCTATCTGTGGTGTTAGCAGTTGGTGATGAAACCGCAGATGCGTTGATTGCGAACCTGAAAGGGCAAATCGCTAAAATGACAGTTGGCCCTGGTATCACAGAAGGTAAAGAAAATGATATGGGGCCAGTTATCTCTGCGCAACATAAAGCCAAAATTTGTGACTACATTACCAGTGGTGAAAAACAAGGCGCGACTCTGTTAGTTGACGGTCGAGATTTTAAAGTGACGGGGTTTGAAAATGGCTATTTCGTTGGGCCAACATTATTTGATAATGTCACTCCTGAAATGGACATTTATAAAGAAGAGATTTTTGGACCCGTGCTTGCCGTTGTCCGTGTACCAGATTTTGAAACGGGGTTGAAACTGATTAATCAACACGAATATGGTAATGGAACCGCGATTTTTACCCGTGATGGCGAAACGGCGCGTGAATTCCAAGAGAATGTTCAAGCGGGTATGGTTGGTATCAATATTCCCATTCCTGTTCCAATGGCATTCCACAGCTTTGGTGGATGGAAACGTTCAATTTTTGGCCCCTTAAATGTGCATGGAAATGATGGTGTACGCTTCTATACTCGCATGAAAACGGTGACAAGCCGTTGGCCAGCCAGTGTGCGTTTAGAGCATCACGAAAGTAGTTTCACAATGCCAACCATGGAATAAATGGAGACCCAGATGAATAAGCAGAAAATGACCACAGCTCAAGCATTGGTAAAGTTTCTTAACCAACAATATGTTGATGTCGATGGTGAGCAGTATCCGTTTATTCAGGGAGTATTTACGATTTTTGGCCATGGTAACGTTGTAGGTTTAGGTCAGGCGCTTGAAGAGGCGCCTGGTCACCTGCGTGTTTATCAAGGGTGTAACGAGCAAGGCATGGCGCATATTGCGACAGGTTTTGCTAAGCAAAAAAAACGTAAGCAGATTTTTGCGGTTACCTCTTCAGTGGGGCCTGGTGCAGCGAATATGATCACCGCTGCTGCGACCGCCACGGCAAACCGTATCCCATTGTTGTTATTACCTGGTGACACGTTTGCAACGCGTCAGCCAGACCCTGTTTTACAGCAAGTTGAACAATACGGTGATGGAACTATCAGCACCAACGATTGCTTTCGTCCTGTTTCCCGCTATTGGGATAGAATTTCACGGCCAGAACAATTGATGGCTGCTATGGTTAATGCCATGAGGGTATTAACTGACCCTGCGGATACAGGGGCGGTAACCATTTGCTTACCACAAGATGTGCAAGGTGAAGCGTGGGATTACCCTGATTACTTCTTTGAAAAACGAGTTCATCGTATCGAGCGGCGCCCTGCAACAACGGTGAGTATTGAAGAGGCGGTTGCCTTGATTCAAAGTAAGAAAAAGCCACTGTTAGTCTGCGGTGGAGGGGTGCGTTATTCTGAAGCACATGATGCATTTATCCAGTTTGCAGAAGATTACCACATTCCATTTGGTGAAACCCAAGCAGGGAAAAGTGCTATTGTTGCGAGTCATCCACTTAACATGGGGGGGATCGGCACGACAGGGGGATTAGCGGCGAATTTATTAGCGAAAGAAGCTGATCTTATTATTGGTGTCGGCACCCGATTTACCGATTTTACAACAGCTTCTAAATCTTTATTTAGTCATCCCCAAGTTGAATTCTTGAACATTAATGTTGCTGAGTTTGATGCAAGTAAATTGGATGCATTAAAAGTGGTGGCAGATGCAAGAGAAGGACTGCAAGCACTTGATGCTAAAATGAAAGTGACGGGCTACCAAGGGCAATGGGGTGATGAAATTAAACAGGCGAAATCACAGTGGAAAGCGGAACTCGACCGCTTGTTTAGTATTCAGTACCAGCCGTTAGATTTTGTTCCTGAAATTGCAGGTCATCTCGATGATAAACTTGAAGAATATTGTAAAGTTCTAGGTACCGAATTGACGCAAACCCGCGTACTGGGGCTGATGCAGCAACATCTGGAAGATAACGCCATTATTGTGGGAGCAGCGGGCTCATTACCTGGTGACTTACAGCGTATTTGGTTACCAAAACAACGCGATACCTACCATTTAGAATACGGCTATTCCTGCATGGGATATGAAATTGCGGCAGCAGTCGGTGCTAAAATTGCCGCACCGAAGCAACCTGTGTATGCGATGGTTGGCGATGGTTCTTACCTAATGTTGCATAGTGAGTTACAAACCGCCATTCAAGAGAACATTAAAATCACGATTTTATTGTTTGATAACGCAGGGTTTGGTTGCATTAATAACTTACAGATGAGCCAAGGTATGGGCAGTTTTGGCACAGAAAATCGCTATCGAAACCCACAAACAGGATTAATGGATGGGCCATTAGTGAAAGTGGACTTTGCGAAAAACGCAGAAAGTTATGGATGTAAAAGTTATCGAGTACATGATGAAACACAGCTCTTGGAAGCACTTAAGGGTGCTAAAGAACATTCAGGTTGTGTATTGATTGATATTAAGGTATTGCCAAAAACAATGACAAATGGCTATGAGGCATGGTGGCGTACAGGTACGGCTCAAGTCTCTGAGAAACCAGAAATCGTTGCAGCGGCAGAAAATATTAAACAGATGGTTGAGAACAACGTTCGTCTTTATTAATGAATGTCTAGTGACTCATTGAATGGAATCGGCGGTTGTTAACCGCCGAGGAGCGCTTCTGTGTGTCATGCCTATAGCGTTAACATCGTCAGGTAGGGTCGTTATTGGAAATTTAGCAAGGATTGCTTTTTATTCTATATTCTCTGAGGTTAACGTGCGCGTTAGCTTACTTTCATTTTAGCCCAGCTTTTGCTGGGTTTTTTTATGGTTTTAATAATTTAAAAACAAATAAAATGGAATGAATGTTTTAAAATATCACTTTGGTGAGTTGATGAAGGAGACAATGAAATAAAAAAGGGATATAGCGCGCAGACTTTATTGTCAGATGCTGATAGCTTGCATTATTATTTTGTGATCTAAATAACACTAAAAATCCACTTTAATGTAACATTTGTTACCTAGAGCCCAAAAACATAATTTCCAAAAAATTATAAATTGAAATGAACGTTTTGTTTGGTATATTTCATACTATCCAAATAGTGGATTTAAAGTATCAAGGAGCATTTGAATGTTCAATATAGCACTATTCGGCGCAGGACGTATCGGACAGGTTCATGCTGTTAATATTGCCGGCCATAAAGAAACCGCACTTTATTCTGTTATCGACCCTTATCAACCCAACGCGGTTGCCTTGGCTGAGAAATATCAAGCAAAAGTGCAAACGACAGAAGAAGCGATGCAAGACCCGAATGTTCACGGTGTTCTGATTGCTTCCGCGACAGATACCCACGCTGATTTAATCGAACTTGCTGCTAAACATAAAAAAGTCATTTTTTGTGAAAAGCCCGTTCACCTTGACCTTGAGCGTGTTAGACAGTGCATCAAAAGCGTTAAAGAACATAATGTACCCTTATTTATCGGTTTTAACCGCCGTTACGACCCACAGTTTCGCCACCTGAAAAATTTATTCCAACAAGGCGCAATTGGTAAAGCGGAATCTTTAATTATTACTTCTCGTGACCCGTCACCTCCACCAGCAGAATATGTCAAAGTATCTGGCGGCATGTTCAGAGACATGACTATCCATGACTTTGATATGGCGCGTTTTATGATAGGCGAAGAACCATGCTCAGTTTTTGCTCAGGGTAGCAATGTCGTTGACCCTGCCATTGGCCAAGCTGGTGATATCGATACCGCATTTATTATATTGAAATTCCCATCAGGTGCGATGGCAACCATTTCCAATAGCCGCCGTTCAGGTTATGGCTATGACCAGCGCATCGAATTACATGGTGAAAAAGGCTTATTAACCGCAGGGAACATTAAGGAAAACAGTGTTTCATTGTTAAGTGAAGCAGGGGCATTATCTGCGAAACCTGAATATTTCTTTTTGCAACGTTACCATGAAGCTTATAAGGCGGAATGGGAACATTTCGTGGACATTTTAGCTGGTCGCGCGCAATCAGAAACGACAGGAACAGATGGTGAGTTAGCGCTGTACTTAGCGGATAAAGCACTTGAGTCATTAAAATCAGGTAAAGAAGTTAAGTTGTAATTTGTTTCTTTGAACATGTTTTAAATTCGATTACAAATTTGCGGGCGAAAAATAATTTCGTCCGCAGTAAAATCCTAAATGTATTTAATGATGTCCACGCATCAATCAAATATAAAAACAATGGATTTTATACTTAATAAAAAACTCTTCAGACTTTTTATATGCCGATATAGATTGAGGGATTTTTACAATCTTATTTTTGCTCTATTTAATTAACTTGTTGTATTTGTTGATTTTAATTTCCTCTATGGAGCTGGTTTGAAAACATAATGAAGTTAATTAAATAGTGATTCAATTCAGCGTGTTAAAAAATATTTTCATTATTTAAACCTTAAATTAAAGCATTTACTTAAATACTGAAAAGGTATTTTTTGACTGACATAATGATTCAAATAATAAGGTAATAATATGTCATTAATAATGAATCTCAATGAACAACAGCGAAAAAGGTTGCACCAAATTACACTGGTTGCCACTTTTGGTGGATTACTTTTCGGGTATGACACTGGTGTTATCAACGGTGCATTTTCATCACTGAAAGAAAATATGGGGCTCACGCCAACGACTGAAGGCTTAGTGATGAGCGTTCTGTTAGTAGGCGCAGCGCTCGGTAGTGTTTGTGGTGGGCGTGTCGCTGACTATGTGGGGCGACGAACTTACCTACTTTACCTTTCCTTTTTATTCTTATTTGGGGCATTTTTATCCGCGGCTGCACCAAATATCGAAGTTTTATTAGTGGCAAGGTTTATTCTTGGTTTTGCTGTTGGTGGTGCGTCTGTTACAGCACCAACCTTTATTTCGGAAGTGGCCCCGACAGAAATGCGGGGAAAACTCACAGGGCTCAACGAAGTTGCTATTGTTATTGGTCAACTAGCAGCATTTGCGATTAATGCCATTATTGGCTCTATTTGGGGGCATTTACCCGACGTTTGGCGCTATATGTTGCTTGTTCAAGCTGTTCCTGCATTGTGCTTATTATTTGGTATGTGGAAAGCACCTGAAAGCCCACGTTGGTTAATGAGCAAAAATCGCCGTGAAGAAGCATTGAAAATTCTAAAGCAAATTCGCCCTGAAAAACGTGCAATACAAGAGTACGAAGACATCGTGACGCTGTTAGACGTTGAAGCGGCAGAAGCGAAGAAAAATCCAGATGCTAACAAGCGAAACTTAGCCCTTATTCTCAATACACCGTGGATTTTAAAGTTAGTTCTCATCGGTATGGTGTGGGCAGCATTGCAGCAAACCACGGGTGTGAACGTGATTATGTACTACGGGACCGAAATCCTAAAAACAGCAGGTTTTTCTGAGCAAACATCGTTAGTTTTCAACGTACTTAACGGAGTATTCTCTGTCGGTGGTATGGTTATCGGAGTACTTTTCTTAGTTGATCGTTTCAAACGTAAAACCCTGATTGTGGGGGGGTTTGCCTTGATGGCCTCATTGCACTTATTAATCGCTGCAACGGATTACTTCTTAACTGGAGATGTGAAAGCGACCTTAATTTGGTTGTTGGGTGCGCTGTTTGTCGGAGTAATGCAAGGGACTATGGGCTTCCTAACTTGGGTGGTATTGGCAGAGCTCTTCCCGCTGAAAATTCGTGGGCTATCCATGGGGATCTCTGTTTTCTTTATGTGGATCATGAACGCGGTTGTCAGTTATCTGTTCCCTGTATTGCAGGCAGAGCTAGGATTAGGCCCAGTATTCTTGATTTTCGCGGTGATAAACTATCTTGCTATTGTGTTTGTGGTGAAATTATTGCCTGAAACATCAAACAAATCTCTGGAACAGCTGGAAGAAGAATTGTCATCAATGTAATTACAGTGCATTCATCTAGTGAATGCACATAATGAATTTACAATAGGGTGGAATATGATTGAACAACTAACCACACAAAGCTTGCATTTAGGTTGCCAAGCAAGAAATAAAGCCGAAGTATTGCAAATGGTTGGCGCTGAATTTAAACGAAAAGGCTATGTCGATAGGGACTGCGTCCACTTTTTAACAGAGCGAGAGCAGCAAATTTCGACCTTTTTAGGCAATGGTATTACCTTACCACACCTACCCAAATCGGCGAATGACATTATTTTGCACAGTGGTGTAGAGATTTTCCAATTTCCTGATGGGGTAATTTGGGACCGAACAAATGTGATGTTCATCGCCATTGGTGTTATCGCAAAATCAAGGGAGCATATTGATGTGCTCAGAGAAATTGCGTTGATCTTTAGTGATGAATTTATTGCGAATGCGCTATCACTCACCTCAAGCAAAGAGGAATTTTTGAGTATCCTTCATCGTTAATGTTTTAGCACATAAATGCGCCCACCATGGTGATACTGACTTACATGGTGGGTGTAATATTCTGAGTTTACAGCATAATTTTAGGTTTTTTTATACCGCATGCGGCGGCATAGCGAGCGAGTGTTTCGATTGTTGCTTTTTCCGCATGCCTTTCGGTTCTCGATACGGCTGAAGGGGAGATGCCTAATCGTGCTGCAACTTGAGAACTCGTTAGCCCAGCAGAGCATCTTCTCAAGCAATTGATTTTTTACTCATCGTTTAGCATCTCCTCTAGTCGCTTTGCTGCTGAAGTTAAAATAGCTGATGGTAATTTAGCCGTACTTTTAGCAAAAATCTTTAAAATGTAGATTTTTTTCCATAGCGGTAAACGTAAATCGCCCGACTGATATCGCCTGCTTTTGCTCTAAGTTCAAAAAAACCATTTGTGATAGCTTTAGCATCAGATTCTCTCAGTAAGGTACCGAATTCAGATAGTTTGTTTATCTGGCGAACCATTTTCCCTTGTAATGAGGCTGGCAGAGCTTTTAATTCCTGCAATAATGCATCTTCATGAATTTTAATTTTAAACATTGTTACCCTCCATGAACATTACAGTAAAAGAGAAATAATGATACTCAAGAGTTAAATGAAGCTATAGATTCAATTAATCTATAAGTGTAATTTAAATTCATACAATACCAATCACATCCCCTTTTATTTCATTTTTCATTTCATTTAGTGTCTTTTTATTTGGCTTTCCCTCTCTGCTTATTTGGTTAAATAGAAACTATTAACTTTTAATTCTTTATAAATTAGCTAATTACAGAAAAATCTATGCCAGATCACATAATGAAATTAATGTTTCTAATTTTATTGAAAATGAAATAAATATTCCGTATAACAGTATTATCAAATCAAAAGTACTCAATAAAGCATTGGGACAGCCATTGCGCCATACAGAATGTGCGAGGGAGAGAACAAATGAAAGAAATCCGTATTGGTATGATTGGAACAGGCTACATTGGGCGCGCTCATGCGATTGCTTATGCACAAGCATCAACGGTCTTCCCTCTAAAAGGAACGTTAGTTCGCGAAATGATTGCGGAAGTCACACCAGAGCTTGCACAAACCCGTGCACAGGAAATGGGCTTTAATCGTTCAACGGATGATTGGCGCAAACTCGTAGCGGATCCAAATATTGATGTGGTGGATATTTGTTCCCCTAACTTTTTACACAAAGAGATGGCGATGGAAGCCATTAAACATGGCAAACATGTTTATTGCGAAAAGCCACTAGCCCTTAATTCCCACGATGCAAAAGAGATGGTTGCCGCAGCTGAAAAAGCAGGAGTAAAAACCTTGGTGGGGTTTAACTATATGAAGAACCCAACGGCGCAATTGGCAAAAGAGATCATCGAAAATGGTGAAATCGGGGAAGTGATCCATTTCTACGGCACCCATAACGAAGATTATATGGCGGATCCAACGGCGCCGATTCATTGGCACTGCTTTAAAGAAAAGGCGGGACTGGGTGCACTGGGGGATCTTAGCGCTCACATTATCAACATGGCGCAATATTTAGTGGGCGATATTGAAACGGTGTGTGGCGATATGGAAATTGTCATTAAAGAACGCCCTGAAAAGGCAGGTTCTTCAGTGATGGTTGCGGTAGAAAATGAAGACCAAGCACATGCAATGGTGCGTTTTGCAGGCGGTGCCATGGGGGTGATCGAGACTTCCCGCATCGCATCTGGCCGCAAAATGGGGCTGACCTATGTGGTGACGGGCACCAAAGGTACGTTGTCATTTACCCAAGAGCGAATGGCAGAATTAAAACTATATCGCCACGATGAGCCATCGAACCGTCAAGGGTTCAAAACAATTTTAGTTGGGCCTGAGCACCCAGACTATGCGCCATTTTGCGGAGGGGCAGGTCATGGAATCGGGTTTAACGATCAAAAAACAGTTGAAGTGCGCGATTTAATTGATGGTGTAGCGACAGGCAAAGCCCTGTGGCCAGACTTTGAAGAAGGTTGGAAAGTGTCGCGTATTTTAGATGCCATCGCGCGTTCTTATGAAGAGCAGCGCTGGGTCAAAGTAAAAGAAATCAATTAATTCTGTTGTAGTTAAGGGGTGATTAATGGATAAGCAGAAGAAGTTAGATGTTATCTGTATGGGCCGTATTGCCGTTGACCTGTACGGACAACAGATAGGTTCTCGTTTAGAAGACATGAGTACATTTGCCAAATATTTAGGTGGCTCATCAGGTAATGTTGCATTTGGTACAGCAATACAAGGTTTGAAATCATCGATGTTAGCCCGTGTGGGGGATGAACATATGGGGCGCTTTCTACGTGAGGAACTGCAACGCGTAGGGTGCGATACGAGCCATTTGATCACGGATAAAGACAGACTAACGGCATTAGTGATCTTAGGGATCAAAGACCAAGATACGTTTCCGCTGATTTTCTATCGTGATAATTGTGCGGATATGGCTATTACGCCAGATGATTTTACTGAGGAATATATCGCCTCTTCCCGTTGTTTAGCGATCACAGGTACGCATTTATCGAACCCAAAAACTCGCGCAGCAGTTTTGAAAGCGTTGGAATATGCGAAGCACAATAATGTGAAGACTGCGATTGATATCGATTATCGGCCAGTATTGTGGGGGTTAACCTCTTTGGGTGATGGCGAAACCCGCTTTATTGCCTCAGACAGTGTGACGCAGCAACTGCAAGATGTGTTATCGATGTTTGACCTAATTGTGGGAACTGAAGAAGAGTTTCACATTGCAGGGGGAACAACCGACACCATTCAAGCACTGAAAAATATCCGTAGACTAACGGATGCTGAATTAGTGTGTAAACGCGGTTCATTAGGTTGTTCGGTATTCAGTGGCGCTATCCCAGAGACTTTGGACGAAGGCATTACGGTTCACGGTGTTCGAGTTGACGTACTTAATGTGTTAGGTGCGGGAGATGCGTTTATGTCAGGCTTGCTGCGGGGCTACCTAAATGGTGATGGTTGGGAAAAAGCCTGTGCCTATGCGAATGCTTGTGGTGCGCTGGTGGTTTCACGCCACGGCTGTGCGCCAGCAATGCCAACAAAGGTTGAGTTGGATAACTATCTTCAGCGAGCTGCCGCAGTGCCACGCCCAGATCTTGATCCAATATTAAATCATCTACACCGAGTCACCACACGCAGCACACAGTGGAATGAACTTTGTGTGATGGCATTTGACCATCGTATTCAGTTTGTGGATATGGCGCGTGCTGCTGGAGCAGATATTTCCTGCATCCCTCATCTGAAAAAACTGATTTTCCGCGCCAGCCTTGAAGTGTCGCAAGAAGCGAATTTACAAGGTAAAGCTGGTTTACTGTGTGACAGTACCTTTGGGCAAGATGTACTCAATGATGTGACAGGTCGTGGCTGGTGGATTGGTCGCCCAATTGAATTACCAGCATCAAGGCCATTATGTTTAGAGCATGGCAATATTGGCTCACAACTGATTAGCTGGCCGAAAGAGCATATCGTGAAATGTTTGGTGTTCTTCCACCCAGAAGATAACCACCCTCTGCGTTTAGAACAAGAAAAAACGGTGCAAGAAGTGTATAGCGCATGTTGCCAATCTGGCCATGAATTATTGCTTGAAGTGATTTTACCTGCAGATATGGAACGTACTGACGAGCTGTATTTACGCGCCATCAAACGCTTCTATAACCTAGGTATTAAGCCTGATTGGTGGAAGCTGCCACCGCTGAAAGCGGAAAATTGGGATGCGGTGGATGCTTTAATTCAAGAGCGTGACCCGTATTGCCGCGGCGTGGTGTTATTAGGGTTAGATGCACCGCAAGATGAGTTACAAGCAGGTTTTAATGCCGCAGCAGGAAAACCAATTGTTAAAGGATTCGCAGTAGGTCGCACATTGTTTGGTAAACCCTCCTTAGAATGGATGAAAGGCGAGCTAAATGATGACGAGCTAGTGCAGAAAATTAAAACAAACTATTTAAACCTGATAGCCCTATGGCGTCAGCGTAAATAATATCCCTCTTACCTACACAGGAGCTTCATCATGGCAATCCAACTTGGTATCAACCCTTTAACATGGACCAATGATGATTTACCCACTCTGGGGGCGGAAACGTCACTGGAAACTTGTTTGACAGAAGGCCGTCAGGCAGGGTTTGCAGGCTTTGAATTGGGAAATAAATTTCCCCGTAAAGCCGACGTTTTAGGGCCAATTTTAAAACAACACGATTTACAATTAGTTTCAGGCTGGTATTCGGGTGAGCTATTAACCCGCAGTGTAGAAGAAGAAATTGAAGCCGTCCAAGGCCATTTAGCGCTACTACGCGACCTTGGTGCGAAAGTGATGGTATTCGCTGAGGTTACCCATTGTATTCATGGGGATCAAAATAAGCCTGTGCATATGCGCCCACTGTTCCCTGCGGACAAATGGGAAGAATACGGTAAGAAACTGACGGAATTTGCGAAATATACGTTATCCCAAGGCGTTAAAATTGCCTATCATCACCATATGGGTACCGTGATTGAATCAGCCGAAGATGTGGATAACCTAATGAAATATACGGGTGATGAAGTCGGTTTATTGCTTGATACGGGTCACTTAACGTTTGCAGGGGCAGACCCTGTTGAAGTGGCGAAACGTTGGGCTAAACGTATTAACCATGTACATTGTAAAGACGTTCGTGCTGACGTACTTAACGATGTGAAAAACCGTAAAACAAGCTTCTTAGATGCGGTACTGGCAGGGGTCTTTACAGTACCTGGCGATGGCTGTGTTAACTACCCAGAAGTTTTCAAAGTATTGAAAAATAGCCAATATGAAAATGGTTGGTTAGTGGTAGAAGCGGAGCAAGACCCAGCAATTGCACACCCACTGACATATGCAACACTTGGGTACAATAATTTATCTAAGTTGGCTAAAGAAGCCGGTTTAATCTAACTCAGCTTTATATTCAGTCCGTGGTGTTGGTGTCTGCACTCGACCACACAGTTCATATACTTGTGCCACAGACTGAACGACTTCACGTATGGGAGTTGAAAAGCTGAACGTTAAAAATTTCATTAAACAGGTTGCGAGTATTAGCAGGCAACTTGAAAAAGCTAGAGGAAAGTTATGTCAAAATTATTGTCGAAATACCATGCTCCAGATGCACATAAGCGTACTCAGCATATCACGCCGCAGATTGCCAACTGGGGATATGTACACTTTGATGTGTATGAACTGAAACAAGGTGAATCCATTTCCTTGCCTGCCTCTGAAAATGAAATGTGTTTAGTCTTAGTGGCAGGTAAGGCGACGATCAAAACGCCAAATCAAGCGTTTGAAAATATCGGCGACCGCATGGATCCATTTGAGCGTAAAAAACCCTATGCAGTGTATGTAACAGCGCAAGAATTTGCAGAAGTTAAAGCCGAAACAGCATTGGAGCTTGCTGTTTGTAGTGCGAAAGGCAAAGGGACTTATCCAACCCGTTTAATTGGGCCCGATGATATTGGTGCTGAGCAACGTGGCCATGGTTATAACAAACGTTATGTTCACAATATTTTACCAGACGATAAAGCGGCAGATAGTTTATTAGTCGTGGAAGTATTTACGGATGAAGGGTGTACCAGCTCGTACCCAAGCCATAAACATGATACCGATAATGAACCCAATGAAACTTATTTAGAAGAAACCTATTATCACCGATTGAACCCATCACAAGGTTTCTGTATGCAACGTGTTTACACTGACGACCGTGAGTTAGACGAGTGTATGGCGGTGTATAACAAAGATGTGGTTATGGTGCCAAAAGGATATCACCCAATGGCAACCATGGCAGGCTACGATAACTACTATTTAAATGTGATGGCAGGGCCAACACGTAAGTGGTTATTCACATGGGAAAAAGACCATAATTGGGTCAATAGTGATGTGTATGCCGCCAAGCACAAAGGGCAGTAAGTTGTTACCAGTAGTTGTGAATAAAGTGAAATAAAGTTGTATGCTCGTTATCCTTCGCGCTGCATGGGGGTTGGCTACTCTCAGATAGCCGCCTACATGCAACTCGAATGATTTAGAGTATAAGCACCAAATCTGTTATCTATTTTGCCGGTAAATTATTTACCGGCTTTTTTATCTGTGATTAATAAGCCGCTGTAAATTGTTGGCGAACAAATTGGGCATTATTGACTTCATCAAGGACAGCAACGGCAAAGTCTTCGACCGAAATTTTCGCAGGCACATTACCGTTCATCAACAATTCAGTACCACCCAAACGGAACGTTTCTGTACGTTCACCAGGTTCTAACATGGCTGCGGGGGACACATAAGTCCAGTCAAGGGTATCGATGGTTTGCAATTGGCTTTTAAACTCGCGCATGGCTTGTGCGCCAGGTTTAATTTCAGCTGGGAAATCAGGGGAGTCGATTAAATCCAAATTAGGCGCGATTTTTAAACTGCCTGCACCGCCTACCACAATAAAGCGTTTTACCGCGGCTTTTTGTACCGCCTGCAAAATGGCGTTGTTCCCTGTAACCGTGTCTTGGTACAAGTTCGGATTTTGCCAGCCACCGTTAAATGCACTGATCACCACATCTTGGCCTTTAAGGCGAGACGTTAGCCAAGCCACATCGGTAATATCCCCAGATTCTGTTATCAAATGAGCATGTTGCGGCAGGGTGTTGCTATGGCGAGAAATGGCAGTCACTTGGTGATGGCGTCGCAGCGCTTCTGCAACTAATGCTTTTCCCACAAAACCAGTCGCACCAATGATCGATATTTTCATACGGAACCCCTAGTGTGTGACACACTGTTGTTTGATTGATTTTGTAAATATCATCTCATTAAAGTATAGGGCAGATTTATCTTCTGCGGAATGTACTTAATGCATTTTCTTGATATCATTCGCCAGTTTTTATGGATGCAATACGTGTTTACAAAGGGCAACGACTTGCTCTGTTCTCGCTTCAATTGTGGGTGTTAACCCCACAGGGGAGAGCCCTAAGGAAATCTGCCTCAATGGTTCGGCGATGGCCATGGATAAGATTAAATCGCTGAACACCACAAAATCCGCTTGTTTGATAAGCTGCTTTTCTTTATGGCGAACTAACCACTGCGTCAACAGTTGGCGGCTGCGTTCGATACCACTTTTTTGGTATTTATCGAGCAAAATGTGTTTTTGTTTGAAATCGGTTTGCAATAAACGAAAGAGCCCAACGGCTTCATAAGACAATACTTTTTGTGCAATTGCATTGAGGTTTTGGGTAAGCAAGGCAAAAAAGTTATCGGTTGATTGTGCTTCTTGCTCAAACAGGGGAACAAAGCTGTCTGTCCAACTCAAAATCACCATCTCAATTAACGTTTCGCGGTTATCAACAAAGCGGTAGATAGTCTTTTTCGCCACACCTGCTCGTTTTGCCACCGTATCAATGGTGGTGGATAAGTAACCTTCCTCAAGGAGAGATTGCGCTGTGGCCTGAATAATTTTTTCTTTTAATTCAGCTTCAGGAACACTGGGTCTACCGCGTGTCGATTTGCTCGGTTCATCTTTTTGCATAAATGGCGCTCTATTTTTTGTGCTTGACTTAGGCGTATTTTAGCTCAAATATAATTAGGAAACAAATAAAGTTTCCCAATTGAGGTGAAAGATGAAAATGAATACCGCTTGGGCCGTCGAAAATGTAAATGACATACTGTTACCTGCACCATTACGGTTAGAGATGGGAATTGAAAGGGTTGAAAATGGGTTACTTACTGTTGCAGTTCGAACGGACTTACACGGTTGTAAAGGCCGAATGGTGGAGTGGTGGTTTACTTTTTTTGAAACAACGCAGCACATCCGCTGGTGGCATCCCCATGACCATGTTGCCCACCATGGATGGGATGACAAGTGGAAAAAAGGGGAAAGTTATATTGGTGCATCAATTCATGCGGTTGAATCATTAGGGGAGATCCCCCCTGTTGCCGCTAAATTGAAATTTCGCGAAGCCAGTGACTTTTTTGACTCAAATGCACTGAAACAAGCGATTGAAAACCAATCAATCTCGGGGGCAGTTTGTGCTTCAATTGGTTTTGGGAACAATGTATTGATGGATGCTCAAGGTTACCCAGTCGATGGCAAAATGATGCACATTACGCGAGATACCGAGTTTGGCTGCGTTTTGCTGAGCCGTTTTTTACTGGGCGCTTCATTAGCTGACCCTATCAATGAATTACCTGACAATATCGGGCTTGAATTAATGCGCCATTGTTATAACGAATTTACTTATTTATCGCGTTTCTTACCGTCATTATATTACGGAGAACACGCGAATAATGAGAAAGCCCCTCTGCCTTGGTAAATGCGGCCGCCGTGGAAAATTAACCTTTTTCCACGGTTTGCCCAGTTGAGCTTCCCTCACGGAACAATTTCAAAATAATACTCGTCACAATGGCAATTGCACCGCCCAATGCGGTTTCTAATACGCGGTCGAACAGTAATTCATAGGTTGGATGGCGCCAATACACCACTTGTTCAAGCACGGAGAGTATCAAACTCGTTACAACAAAAGTCATAAAGGTATACCCGTGATGGAAACTCATTGGCATTAAAAAAGCAAAAACGACCATCGCAATTAACCCGATATACGGCATGAGTGGAGTATTAAATAAAAAATAGAGTAGTAAAACAGAAATCAGGCTGCCTAAGACTCTCTGCAAGGTAATCTTAATAATGCTTTGTGATTTGGGGTGCAAAACAAACACAAAAGTCAGTAGTGTCCAATAAAAGTGCCCGAGGTCGATAAACCGTGGGATCGCAAGTGCAAGTAATAATCCCAGTGCATAGGTCATTGACCGTGGGATAATATTTTTACGCAAGGTAAATAAATTGCGTTCAACTAAGGCGCTGGTGACCACACTGTGGCGCGTCATTTTGTGGCTAAGAACATAATAGGTAATCAGTGTTACTGTACTGCCAATAATAAATCCCAGCGCTAAGCTTTTAGAAATATCGGGTAAAATCGTCCCAATAGTTGACATGATAATCATAAATTTCATGGTTAAATCCATGGCGGGATCGGTGCCGTACAATTGATAATAAATGAACGAAAAGACTGCCAGGTAAAGATAAAAAGCAGTACCAAGACGCAGGGTATCGCCAATAAAAATTGCCACTAAGATCATCAATAAACAAAACGCGGTATAAGTATAATTTTTATATTCTTTCGCAGCATTGAATAAATTAAAGGAATATAAGGTTGAGAAGGCCGCCCACATAGCCGCTTGCGCATCTAAAATTGCAAAAGCGGTTGCCGCACTGAAAAGTATGCAACTGGTAAAGGTTATCCCATCGTGAATAGCTGGAAATGTTCTCATAATACGACGCTCATAAACCGATATTTAACTTATTAATTATTAAGGTAATTAAATAATAAGCATCATGGGATTACAAGGGAGAATATGTATTTTATCAGATTGGATATAAATGATATTGCCAAAGCAAAGTCGAGGTAACTTCTGTTTTTATATAGCAAAAAAGGCATAATAGACAAAGAGCAGTCGTAACAATCATAAAGGTAAAAAAATGCAAATAATCAATCCTCATGATTTTGTTTGGGTCGGCAGTAATGAAGATGTCGAGATAGAATCACTCCCTGAATGGGTTGGCGCACAGTGGAATAGCAAATTGCCGCTGACGGTGTACCGTGATAAGGCAGAAGACGGTTATGTGACAGTCGCAATACGGGGTATTAAGCCGCATCAACGTGCTACGACACAAATCAAAAAATCAGCAATCACTCACATTATGAATGTGGAATCATTGGTGGCTGATTCCGTTGAATTACAACGGTCGATGTTTATTGCATTGCCACCTGTACAGGTTTTATGGCTAATTTCACAAACCAAATGGCCGTGGAAATGGGGCGTAGCGGGGAGCTGTGCCTATACGTTGGCAACGGATATTCAAAGCATGCTGTCCGATTGCGACCTCGATGTAGTACTGCGCTGCCCAACGCGCCATCAAAAAGAAGATTTTGCTGAATTTGCCATCAAAGCGAATACACCTTATTGCCCCATCGATATTCATGTGGAAACGCCGAAAGGGGGATTTTCATTAGCGGAGTGGTTTAAAAATGACCAGGTGACATTGCATACACCACAAGGTGATGTGATGACAGCAGATCCCTGGGATGAAACAGTTTAAATTGTGTTTGTCGTAAAAATGCACGCAACTCGTTTGTTTGTTAAACACATTGTTTAATAATTAATTTTGATGCTCGTGCAGGTGATTTTTTACCGAACAATAATCGGTTGAAAATAGCGCAGAGAAAAAAGACTCTGCGCTACTTTTTTAATGGTCGATATGGGGCTCTTGAATGCCAGCTTGTCGCCATTCTTGCATCGCAGGCAAGCTCAGCATACGGGCAACCCATTGTTGTGCCGCTGCATTAACTGGCAACTGGTAACTGTGGATACGAAATGCGACAGGGGCATAAAAAGCATCTACCGCTGTAAATTCATTTCCAGCCAGCCAAGGGCCGCTAAATTTTTCCAGCCCTTCTTGCCACAACTGTGAAACTCGATCGATGTCTGCTTGCAACTCACGAGATATTTCAGTTAATGGTGCATTGCGAGAAACATCCATTGGGCATTGTTGGCGTAAGGCAGTGAAACCTGAATGCATTTCAGCGCTGGCGCTACGAGCCCAAGCCCTAGCTGAACGGCCTGTTGGCCACACTTGGGGGTGATCTTCTGCCACATACTCGCAAATCGCTAAAGAGTCCCAAACGGTTTGTTTCCCATCCACTAAACAAGGGACTAACCCCGTCGGAGAAAAACGGCTAAATTTATCATGACTGCTTCTGCCGCTTTCAAAAAAACAGATATTTTCCTCAAAAGGAATTTGCAACGTTTTTAATAAAACCCAAGGACGTAATGACCAAGAAGAGTAATTTTTGTTAGCAATCCAAAGTGTGTACATAGGCGAACCTGCTCATCAAAAAAGTAGGGAAGAGAGAATACCAATGTAAAAGGAAGATGATGGGTCTACAAATGTTTTTTATCGCTAAACAGAATATAACGAATAAGAATAAGATAGAATGAATAACACTATTAAAAAATAAACTGTCATAGTGATTTACAAAACTGGAAAAAACTTTATTCAAATTTTATTATTTAATATAGACAAAATGGAATAATAAACTATTTTTTATAATGGTGATCGTATTTGAATATCTTCAACAAAATATTTGTCTAACTTTGGGATAGGAATAAAATTAATTTCACCTTATGATTATTACGGCTTAGTTAATTAAATATCACCTTCATCTCTAACTGGTTTTTTATCATGCAATGGAAAAATAATACAACCCGTTATGGGCACATTTCGCTGCTCATCCACTGGTTAGTCGCAATTGTCGTATATGGAATGTTTGCTTTAGGTTTATGGATGGTGACGCTGGGCTATTATGATAGTTGGTACCACCAAGCACCAGAAATTCATAAAAGTATAGGAATATTATTATTTATTGTTATGGCATTTCGTGTGATTTGGCGATTTATTTCACCGCCACCAAAGCCATTATCAAGTTACAGTAAATTAACTAAAGTCAGTTCTATTACTGTTCAAATTCTGATTTATATTATTTTATTCAGTATTTTGATTAGCGGTTATTTAATTTCGACCGCTGATGGACAGCCAATCAGCGTATTTGGTTGGTTTGATGTTCCCGCTTTATTTACTGGCGCTGCAACACAAGCGGATACCGCAGGTGAAATTCACTTGTACCTCGCTTGGGCGGTAGTTTTATTGTCAGTTTTACATGCGTTTGCTGCATTTAAACATCACATCTTTGATCGTGATATTACATTAAAAAGAATGTTGGGTTTTAATCCCGATAAGTAACGTGGAGATAATTATGTTGAAGAAAACGGTTCTTGGTCTGGCTTCTGGTGCTCTATTTTTAACGGCAGGTTCTGCACTTGCTGAAACTTATCAATTTGATAAGCAAGGCCAACACGCTTTCATCGAATTCCGTATTCAGCATTTAGGTTATAGCTGGGTATACGGCAGTTTTAAAGATTTTGATGGTAACTTTACTTATGATGCAAAAGACCCATCAAAAGACAAAGTTGAAGTGACGATTAAAACAGGCAGCATCGATACTAACCATGCAGAGCGTGATAAACACTTACGCAGCGCAGACTTTTTAAATGCCTCTAAATTCCCAGAAGCGAAATTCGTTTCAACGGAAGTGAAAAAAGACGGTGAAGCCTACAAAATTACGGGTGATTTCACCTTAAATGGTGTAACGAAACCAATTACGTTAGATGCAAAACTCATGGGGGAAGGTAAAGATCCATGGGGTGGATACCGTGCAGGTTTCGAAGCGCAAGGTAACATTAAGTTGAAAGAGTTTAATATTAAGTCTGATTTGGGGCCTAAATCCCAAGAAGCTCAACTGTTAATTTCAGTTGAAGGCGTTCAGACTAAATAATTCTATGACAACACTCTCGGGGAAATAAACCTTGAGGGTGTTTTTTCATAAAAGAACGAATTGATTTTTTGTGGCAATTCCTCTCTTTTTTCCCTCGCAATTTCCCTTATTCCTATAGCTAGCCCGCATTGATACAGGCTAAAATAGCCAATATCACTTTTTTCAGGTTAATTCAGAATGTTATCGTAATGCGCACTATAATTACCTAAGAGGCTTAATGTCTTTGGGTGATTGAATGTGACGAAAAGGTAACGTAATAACGTGAAAATGAGAGTAGTTATTCGTTTTATTAAGAAAAGGCAGGGCGACTTTGAATACACATAGTTCACGTAAAACCGCATTGATAGTTAGCATTATATTTATTGCATTTGCAGTCGGTTTTTACTGGTTAAGTAAAGATAACAATGTGTTATCTACAGACAATAATACCGCTATCCACTCGGAAGCGTTAGCGCAAGCTGAGAAAGAGCTGCCAATTATTGCGACGGTGAAAAAAATCAGCCCTGAAACCTATCAAAGCTTTGAACACCTGATTACACAATACTACCCTGAAAACGAAGATATTCGTCGCCAATTATTCGACCAAGTTGTCGGTAGTGTGATGAAACTGGTCTTAGAACGAATGGAATACGCATCTGATGATGCAGTGATTAATTTTACCAGTAAGGTTAATGATTATCTTAAAGTTTTATTGGAAGAAGACCCTACAGGGAAAACCTGTTTTTATTCACTATTTCCACATTTAAGAGAAACGGCTGAAATCATTCCACCGAAAAAAAGCCAAGCAGTATTATTGAAGCAAATTCAAGCGACCAATGAATTATTGATTTCCAGTGAAGCAGGTAAAACTCAGGCGTTAATGTCACCCACTGAATATACGGAAACACTCAGCCAATTAGCCGCTGGTCTGAGTGCTGAATATGGTGCAGATGCTGCAATTCTTGGGAATTTAGAGGCTGGTAAAAAATCCCCTGCACTTGCTTGCCAAATATCCATCAGTTTTTATGATGAAATTCTTGCTATCCCTGATAACGGGAAAAAAGCCGCATTATTACGTTCTTTATTTTCATCGGTGAATAATTAGTTTTAGGTTAAATAGTCGCACCTCTTAATGGGGTGCTATTACGTATTATTAATTATTACATTTATTTTATTCACATCTCCTGCCATTTTTTATACTTTATCTGTGCAAAACTTATTATCTGCATTCATGTAGTATGCTTACTATATCAATCTGTTAGTTTTATCTCTTTTGGAGGTGGCATGAAGTTCGTTCAAAAAAGTATTGTGGCCCTCATTACCCTAGCGGCAATTTCTTTGCCAGCCGTGGTTAGCCAAGCTTGTACCCGTGTTGTGTATTTAGGGGAAAATGAGCAAATCATGACAGGGCGAACCATGGACTGGAAATATGATATCGGCACTAATCTTTGGATCTTTCCACGTGGTATGGCGCGGGATGGTGTAGCGGGGCCGAATTCAGTGAAATGGAAATCGAAATACGGCAGTGTGATTGCTTCAGGGTACGATATTTCGACCACTGATGGTATTAATGAAGAAGGTTTAGTTGCCAATCTATTGTGGCTAGCAGAATCTAAATATCCGCAAGTCAATGACAAACAACCTGCATTATCAATTTCACTATGGGCGCAATATGTTTTAGACAACTATGCGACTGTCGCCGAGGCCGTTGAGGCGCTTGAAAAAAATCCATTGCTGGTGGCCACTGATAATGTTCCTGGCCAAGACCGTTTAGCCACCTTACATCTATCGATTTCTGATGCTAGCGGTGATAGTGCAATCATTGAATATATTGATGGCAAGCAAGTTATTCATCACAGCCGTCAATATCAAGTCATGACCAACTCACCAACCTATGAAAAACAACTGGCAATGCAGGAATATTGGCAAGGTATTGGTGGCACTGTGATGTTACCAGGTACTAACCGATCAGCAGACAGGTTCGCTCGTGCTCAGTTTTATGTCAATGCCATCCCTCAAAATACCACGGCAAATAAAGCGGTTGCGAGTGTGTTTGGGGTGATCCGTAACGTCTCTGTACCTTATGGTCTAAGTTCTGAATCTTCCCCTGAAATCTCCTCAACTCGTTGGCGTACCCTTGTAGATCATAAGCGTCAATTATACTTTTTTGAGTCTGCACTCACGCCTAATATTTTTTGGACGGATTTAGCGAAAATCGATTTTTCGGCTGAGACTGGAAAAGTGAAAAAGTTGGATCTAGGTGAAGAGCAAAGTCATATCTATTCAGGGGATGCCACTAATAATTATGTGGTGACAAAACCATTTGAGTTCTTAGGGCTTAGCGCAAAACAATTAGGTTATTAGTGTCCAATCTTGGGGTATCAACCTACGGTAATTGCTGTAGGTTGATATGTATCAAAGCCTCAGTAATTTATTGATGAATACTTTGCAGATAATAAACTAACAGTATAAGATGTATTT
Organism: Providencia sp. PROV129; assembly: GCF_028482245.1. Taxonomy (NCBI): domain Bacteria; kingdom Pseudomonadati; phylum Pseudomonadota; class Gammaproteobacteria; order Enterobacterales; family Morganellaceae; genus Providencia; species Providencia sp. PROV129. The sequence goes on along the minus strand of NZ_JAMPQD010000010.1, from coordinate 71,524 downwards.
AAAATGCAACTTATTGGTGATGATATGAACGAGCTAGTGTGTTACAAGACCATGCCTGTCTGGGATAAAGCGTCTCTTCCTTTAATGTTTCAAGAACGTCATAACACAAAAGAAGATTCTTATGCGCAATTGAAGGTGCTGCAAGGCTCTTTAGATTTCATCATTTTTAATGATGATGGTAGTGAACAACATTTCACGTTTGATATAAATAACCAGCCACCAATAATTGAGCCACAAGTTTGGCACCGCATTTCTAAATGTAGCGATGATATGCAGTGCCAGCTTTCATTTATGTGTAAGCCTGAACTTAAGTTTTATAAAGAATACGGTTTAACAACCCCACATTCTGAAGTGCGTTATCTGTGTGAAAATAATCTTGCTAAGCCATGTAAAACGCTGGATCTTGGTTCAGGACGTGGGCGAAACAGTTTTTATCTTGCATTGCAAGGGTATGATGTCACGTCGGTTGATATCAATCCGCAACATATTCAGGCAATTGATTTTGTTAAAAAACAAGCAGGTATTGATAATATTAATACCGCAGTTTATGACATCAATAGTCACCAAATTCAAGGTGATTACGATTTAATTATTTCTACTGTGGTATTGATGTTCTTACAGCGAGAAAAAATTACTGATGTGGTGAGAAACATGCAAGAACACACGTTATCTGGTGGAGTCAATGTGATTGTCTGCGCAGTTGAAACGCCAGATGCACCATTGGATTTAGTACCATTCAAGTGTTTCTTAAAACCAGGTGAATTAGAGGGTTATTACCAAGATTGGGATATCTTAAAATACAATGAAAATCCTGGGCATTTACATCGTACAGATGCACAAGGTAACCGCATTAAATTAAATTTTGCGACGCTAATTGCTAAAAAGAAATAATTAAGATGAGGGGGCTAATTAAAGCCCCCTTTTTTACACAAGAGTTATGCGTTTGCTGCTTTTTCTTTCTCGCTACGTGCTAAGGTTCTTTCTAATAAGACAGCGTATAGCGGTCTACCGCCTAAGAATTGAGCCATCATAGTGGCGCCAATACAGGTAATAATCATCGGTAGGATTAATTGGTAATTATTGGTCATTTCTAAAACTAAGACTATCCCTGTTAATGGGGCTCTTACTGTTGCTGCAAATAAAGCACCCATTCCAGCGATGGCAAATGTGCCCACTTCGATTTGGTATTCAGGAAAAAGCGCTAATGCACTGTAACCAAAAATCCCTCCAAATAATGTACCTAAAGCGAGTAAAGGTGAAAAAATCCCACCAGGTGCACCTGAACTAAAGCTAATGGTCGACGTCAGAAAACGCAGTGCAAAAAACAATAATAATAAGGTGACGGTAAAACTACCAGCAACCATCTGGTGGATCACGGCATAACCGCCACCCACAATTTCAGGCATGTAAACACCAATTGCGCCACAAAGGCCACCGATTAAACCGCCTATCATGACAAAACGAGAAAGTTTATTTTGGTAAAAACGTTGAAACTGGCTTTGTAAGAACAGCAGGAAGTGGTTAAAACAAATGCCGATAATGCCAAATAACATACCCAAAATAAGGTACAACCACAGGGTATTCATCGGAGCAGCAGAAAATTGTCCAATATTGAGTACAGCAGCTTCACCGTTGATTAAGCGGTAAACAATTGTGGCAGTCACTACACCAATAAACACCGATTTAATGGAGATTAAACTGTATTTAAATTGTGGGCGCATCTCTTCGATAATGAATAATATGCCTGCAAGGGGGGCATTAAACGCAGTGGCCAAACCTGCTGCTGCCCCTGAAGCTAATAAAGTATGGCGGGATTCATTATCCTTTAAGCGAAAAAGGTCATAGAACATTTGGCTAATATTTGCGCCTAATTGTACCGTTGGGCCTTCACGGCCTAAAACCATTCCTGAACCCAATGTGCCAAGGCCACCAATAAATTTTACGGGGATCACTCGCCACCACCTGACAGGGCGTAAATCTTGTAAAGCGCCTTCAATTTCAGGGATCCCTGACCCTCCAGATTCTGGAGAAAAGCGTTTTACGAGGTAATAGCCAATCATCGCTAAAATGGCGGAAACAAAAAACATGGTTACAACAACCAGCCACTTGTTATCAACAAGTTCATCTACCGATTGAACTCGAATGTTGCTGACCCATGTTGTGCCCATTTCAAATAAAGAGCCGACTAATCCTACAAATGCGCCAATAATGGCGGACAGTAATAGGATCTTTAATGGCGTCTTGTCTGAGCTTTTTATTCGTGTGAATAACCCTTTTGCTGAAGACGGGGGAGATTTTTGGGACGCGTTTGCCTGTATCATCTTTATTGGATTCTCTAATTACGACCAAATAACAACCACTTATATTTAGTATACCAAGGCTTACTCGAAAACCATCATAGGAAATGATTTTTTTCATAAGGTAGGCTGAAAGGAACAAAAAGTAACACAAAAAAAGGCGAATTTGTTTATTTAGCATACTTTAATTGACGTGAATAGTTCTCATTAACATTGAATATTAATATAGATCAATAAATGGTTAGATAACCTGAAATGTCTCTTTTTTATTCTAATAAAGAGCGTAATCTTAATGTTGTATTTTAAATGCAACTTTAAGAGGCGAACAACATGTACTGTGTGCAATGTGAACAAACAATTAGAACTCCAGCTGGAAATGGCTGTGCATACGCGCAGGGTATGTGCGGTAAAACAGCTGAAACGTCTGATCTACAAGATTTATTAGTTGCTGTATTGCAAAGTTTATCTGCGAGTGCGGTTACTGCACGGACTTTAGGTGTTATTGATCATGATATCGATAGCTTTGCACCCCGCGCATTTTTCTCCACGTTAACCAACGTGAACTTTGATTCAGACCGTATTATTGGTTATGCACGTGAAGCGATTTATTTACGCGATAAATTAATTAAACACTGCCAATCTGTGAATAGCGCAGTCGCATTTAATCATCCACTCATTAATTTACAATTAGATGGCTCTGACATCCCGACACTACAAGCACAAGCGGCAAAATTTGCATTAGATATCGATAAAGCACAAGTGGGTGAGGATATCCATGGTCTGCGTATGCTCTGCTTGTATGGTTTAAAAGGTGCGGCAGCGTATATGGAGCACGCACATGTTTTAGGCCAATATGATAATGATGTTTATGGTCAATATCATGAAATTATGGCTTGGCTTGGTACATTACCTGCTGATATGAATGAACTGCTCAATAATTCCATGGCAATTGGTTTGATGAACTTCAAAATCATGGAAATCTTAGATGCAGGTGAAACTGGCGAGTTTGGTCACCCAACGCCGACGGAAGTTAATGTTCGCCCTGTTGCAGGGAAATGTATTTTAATCTCAGGTCACGACCTGAAAGACTTAAAAATGCTATTAGAACAAACGGAAGGAACAGGGATTAATATCTATACCCACGGTGAAATGTTACCTGCTCACGGTTACCCTGAGCTGAAAAAATACGCACACTTAGTGGGTAACTACGGTAGCGGTTGGCAAAATCAGCAAGTGGAGTTTGCGAAGTTCCCAGGCCCTGTATTGATGACTTCAAACTGTATTATTGACCCAGATGTGGGGGATTATAAAGACCGGATCTGGACTCGCAGTATTGTCGGTTGGCCTGGAGCAAAACACCTCGAGGGTGATGATTTCGCAGAAATGATCGCGCAAGCACAATCATTAGCGGGTTTCCCATATACCGAAATCGAACACAAAATTACGGTTGGTTTTGGTCGCCAAACCCTGTTAAGTGCAGCAGACGCGGTAATTGATTTAGTATCACAGAAAAAATTACGTCATGTATTCCTTGTTGGAGGGTGTGATGGCAGCCGTGATGAAAGAAGTTATTACACTGATTTTGCACGTGCAGTACCTAAAGATTGCCTGATTTTAACACTGGCTTGCGGTAAATATCGTTTCAATAAATTAGATTTTGGTACCCTAGAAGGCTTACCACGCTTACTTGATGTGGGTCAGTGCAATGATGCCTACTCAGCGATTATGCTTGCTGTGAATTTATCAGAAAAACTGGGATGTGGTATCAATGATTTACCGCTGAGTTTAATTTTGTCGTGGTTTGAGCAAAAAGCCATCGTGATTTTATTAACCCTTCTGGCCCTTGGCGTGAAAAACATTTATACCGGCCCAAGTGCACCTGGTTTCTTAACTGAAAACTTACTCAATGTATTAAATGAGAAGTTTGGAATGCGTAGCATTACGACAGTTGAGCAAGATTTGGCTGAAATCTTACCTGCATAATTAGCTAGAAAAACATAACAAGCCTAAACACAGATATGAGAAGAGAGGGGCGAAAGCCCCTTTAAAGGAGTCGTGCGATGACAATGCCAAGTAGTTTATGTCCGAATAGAATGCAAATTCATTCGATTATTCAAGAAACATCGGATGTTTGGACGATCAACTTAATTAATCATGATTTTTATATGTATTCACCAGGGCAATATGCATTGGTTAGTATTAAAAATAGTGATGATGTCATGCGGGCTTACACTCTCTCTTCATCACCAGGTCAAAGCCGTTATATTTCAATTACCGTTAGGCGATTAGAGGATGGTATGGGCTCTAACTGGTTAACTCGTGCAGTGAAGCCTGGGGATTACCTCTGGTTGTCTGAAGCTCAAGGGGAATTTACCTGTGCAAATGTGAAAAGCCAACAATATCTAATGCTTGCTGCGGGTTGTGGCGTGACGCCAATTATGTCAATGACACGCTGGTTGATGGCCAATCGTCCAGAAACGCATGTTAAAGTATTATTTAATGTGCGAGACGACAAGCAAGTTATATTTGCGCAGGAATGGCAACAACTGACACGTGCATACCCAGAACGTTTACAGTTATGTATTATGGCTGAAACGCCAGATAATGGGGAGTTAGCCCAAGGTCGATTAAATGAAGAAAAACTACAAGCATTAGTCCCCGATATTGCTTCACGGGTAGTGATGACTTGTGGGCCAGTTCCTTATATGAAAAATGCTCAGCAATTTGCGGCTAATTTAGGTGTACCTGCCGAACATTTTTTTATGGAACGTTTTTCAACTGAGCCAGAAGTGGTTAATAGCGAAGATGTGCTGACGCTTAAAATTCGCCAGCGCCTCGCTGATTTTAAAGTGCCTGTGGGGATTTCGTTATTGTCTGCATTAGAACAAAATAAACAGCCTGTTATTGCTGCATGCCGTGCAGGTGTTTGCGGAAGTTGCAAGACAAAAGTATTATCAGGCCATTATACAACAACAAGTACAATGACATTGACCGCTGCTGAAATAGCAGAAGGGTATGTTTTAGCATGTAGTTGTCAATTACAAGGCGACACTGAAATAGCCTAATGTTATTTAAATAATAATATACTGTCTCATGTGTTATTTAATGGGACAGTATTCCATATAAAAGGTATTTAAAATTTACAATACATAAAATAAGAGTAAAATTTAATGTTCTAATAGTGGGGTTTGTATAAAATACACCGATAACTTACTTAATGTATTGATCGCTGAAACAGCAACTTCCTTATTCGGATCTTGGCACAAGTCTATGATTCTTATAATGGCATCATTATATTCAATCGTTGCTTTAAAATCTCCTAAAGCGGAAATCGCCGCGATTTTTATTTCATCATTTACACGAAATGTTAAGCTAGTTAACATTCCTACAATTACTTTATCCATAATAAAATTTTCACGGTTAATAAATCTTGATTTATTTTAAGATAAATCCGTTGATATTTAATTCTGAATTAAAATAAAAAAACATTTATATAAAATTTAAAAAGTGCCATTATGTTACTTTTTGGAATTAAATAGTCTCATAAGTAAATTTTCATACCTAAATTTCTGTTTTTTTTACTTTGGCGAAAGAAAGGGTTGCAAGATATAATAGTATGAGTGATTTATCTTACTCGCTATATGAGTTCACATTATATTAAATGGGGCGAATCTATCTTGAAAAGCTGAAATAGGCTGTAGTCATGAAGTTTGGTCATTGTTTTCTTTGTATAATATAAAAAACGTTAACGATTATTTTAAATACATTTTTAATTTTCCACATGACTATTTATTTTTTATGCTAACTGTTAATAGAAAAGTAATGAAAATTATTTAAAATTACATTTTGTTACTTTATTAGTTTATTTTAAACATTAACTTAAACGAGACCTAAACGGTAAGTTTTCAATGCGTAAAAAACCGTAGGGATAGGGTGGTAATTAATTTCTCAGTGGGTATAATTCGCGCCGCATCCAAAGTGCAGTATCTCGTTAGGCGAGGCTCCTATACAAACATAGGTTACTGATCTGACGACGTCGAGAGACGCCCAAGATTAGGACAGGATATATCGACCGAAGGTATATCCCCATGTAACTTCCTGTTAAAGACAGGATACGTTGTATAGTGCTAAAACCGAGACGAAGAGATAGCTTTCGCATTCTCTCATCTGGTTTCGCCCCTATGTGAGTACTGTTTGAGTAACCAACAGTAACTAGGGACTAAAAAAAATGACATTCACTACCCAGAACAAAGCGGGAGCAGTTGCCATTGCTCAATCCGCGATGAAAGACGCACGCCTCAAAGGCAACAATACACAACAACCAAAAATCGATGACGCCACAGTCAGCGCATATATGAGCCAATCATATTTGCCAGTTTCTGTCGCAGATTCAATTGCTTGTGTAAAACAAAACCTTATTGAGCACCTTGAGGGCGAGCAAATCCCCACCTATTTATTTGTTGTCGATAACGACAATTATTTAAATGGTATTCTTTCAGTTAAATCATTATTAGCATCACCTGAAAACTTATTTGTGTCAGATATTATGCGTCACAATTATTTTTCAGTTGCGCCTGAACAATCTCGTCATGATGTTTATGACCTGATTAACCATAGTGGGTTAGATATGATCCCAGTGGTGCAATTTGGCAAGTTAATGGGGGTTTTGCGTCCGCAAGATATCGCAGAACTGATTGAAGATGAGAATACACTTGATGCGCAGTTACAAGGCGCAACCACACCACTTGATGAACCTTACTTAACCACAAGCCCAGTCACATTATGGCGTAAGCGTGTGGTTTGGTTATTAATGTTGTTTGTGGCGGAAGCATACACAGGAACAGTACTAAAAGCATTTGAAGAACAACTTGAAGCCGCAATTTCACTGGCTTTCTTTATTCCATTATTAATTGGAACGGGGGGTAACAGTGGAACACAAATTACCTCAACGTTAGTCCGTGCGATGGCATTGGGCGAGGTGAGTTTGCGTAATTTAGGCACAGTCCTGAAAAAAGAGGTTTCAACTTCGTTTTTAGTCGCAATTACTATTGGCGGCGCAGCCCTAATCCGTGCTTGGATTTTAGGTGTTGGCCATGAAGTGACTATCGTGGTGAGCTTAACTATCGTCGCGATTACAATGTGGAGTGCGATTGTTTCTTCAATTATTCCAATGGTTTTAAAGAAAATGAAAGTTGACCCAGCCGTGGTATCTGCACCGTTTATCGCGACCTTTATCGATGGAACTGGATTAATCATTTACTTTGAAATTGCTAAATTAGTGATGACGGAGTTCGCTTAAGCACTCGCCTCAAATTTGATGCGGCAGGAAATCAGTTTTCTGCCGCAGTTTCGATTAATTTTTCTTGTTTTAAAATCTCCCCACATTGACGGCACAAATATTGGTTTTCCCCTCGTACCACTTTATTATGGCGACGAATGGTTAATTGATGTACGGTTTGGCAAGCGCAGTGATAGGCAAATGTTTTGCTTTTTACCGTTGCAACGGCAAAGTTGTGTGTGCGTTTCGCATCAACCTCTAATACATGTTGCATCATCCATTTCCATTCCTTTCCATGGGGGGCAACACCTTTACGCCCAAACACATGGTATACCAACAAGTGTGCAAGTTCGTGAGGGATGACTTCATCGATAAATTTTTCTGTGTTTTCAATCAGTAGAGTTGCATTGAGGCGAATTTCCCACTCTTTCAGGTAAGCGCTACCCGCCGTGGTACCTCGCTGTTTGTAGTTAACAGCGGGCTCAGGAAATGTTTGTTCCAGTTTTTGTTCAGCAAGGGCCAGCTTTTCGCGTAGAACTCGCATAACGTGCTGCTGTAGGAATATGGGGACTCGAATGGTTTTCATTAGTTAAGAATACGTGATGCAGTTGCTTTCAAACAAGTAAAAATTGACAGTTATTATATTAAATAATATATTGTATTTATATATAATATTGTTAAATATAAGTGACTGTATGAATAATATCACATCGGAACAGCAGCTTTCAGCTATGAAACAGGCGGCATCACAAACGGCTTCCTTATTAAAAACGTTGGGTAACCCAGATAGGCTAATTTTATTGTGCCAATTGACTCAAGGGGAGGCTTGCGTCAGCGATTTGGAGCAACAACTCGGTATCCAACAACCTACATTATCCCAGCAACTTACTGTGTTGCGTAATGATGGGCTTGTGAAAACTCGCCGTGAGGGCAAACGCATTTATTATGCAATTGCTGATGAAAAATTATTCACGTTACTCAATACGTTATATCAACTTTATTGCCCCGTGCAGGATAAATAAGATGAGTATTGATTGGGCAAATTTCACACCAGTCTCAGCTGCAATCGGCGGGGTACTCATTGGTGCCGCTGTGGCAATTTTGTTGGTTTTTAACGGCAGAATTGCTGGGATTAGCGGTATTTTGGGAGGGATCTTAAAACCGACTAAAGGGGACACCGCATGGAAGGTTGCCTTTATTTTGGGCATTATTATCTCGCCGATTTTATTTACGTGGTTTGCTTATACACCTGAAGTCAATATCGCGGCAAGTACGCCTATTTTGATCATCGCGGGTTTATTCGTTGGCTTTGGCACGCGCTTAGGGAGCGGTTGTACAAGTGGACACGGCATTTGTGGTATGGCGCGTTTTTCCCGTCGCTCAATTGTCGCGGTGTTGATTTTCATGATTGTTGCTTTTGTGACCGTTGCGATTTCTAATCATTTTGGGTTAGGGGGGTAAACTGATGCCAATTCTTATTGCCTTAATTTCAGGGGTCTTATTTGGCTTGGGGTTAGTGCTTGCGGGGATGGGAAATCCAGCCAAAATTTTAGCATTCTTAGATATCACTGGAAATTGGGATCCTTCATTACTGGTGACGATGGCTGTTGCGATGGCGATTAGCGGAGTTTCTTATGCATGGGTGAAAAAGCGCCGTGTGAGTGTGTTAAATTGCCCGTTGCAAATTCCAACTAATCAAAAAATAGACAAAAAGTTGTTGGCTGGGAGTGCGGTATTTGGCCTTGGTTGGGGACTTGCAGGGATTTGCCCAGGACCTGCATTATTATTAACTGGCTTGGGGATCACTCAAGGAATTATTTTTACGCTGGCAATGATTGCAGGGATGTCCGTTTACCAATTTAGCCAAAAATCCTAAGCCATTTTATAGGGTTTAAGTCACAAGCAATAAAAAACCCATCACTATGATGGGTTTTTGTGTAATACGTTTTAGTTCGATGTATTACAGACCAGCAGCTTCGCGTAAAGCTTCTGCTTTGTCTGTTTTTTCCCACGGGAATTGTGGGCGGCCAAAGTGGCCATAAGACGCAGTTTGCTGATAAATAGGGTGTAGTAGGTCAAGCATGTTGATCAAACCATAAGGACGTAAGTCAAAGAACTCACGCACTAATTGGATAAGTAAAGTCTCATCAACTTTCGCTGTACCAAAGGTTTCCACCATAATAGAGGTTGGCTCAGCAACACCAATCGCGTAAGACACTTGGATTTCACAACGATCAGCCAGGCCAGCCGCAACAATATTTTTTGCAACATAACGTGCTGCATAGGCTGCTGAACGGTCAACTTTTGATGGGTCTTTACCAGAAAACGCACCGCCCCCATGACGTGCCATACCACCGTAGGTATCAACGATAATTTTACGGCCTGTTAAGCCACAGTCACCCATTGGCCCACCGATAACAAAACGGCCTGTTGGGTTAATAAAGTATTTCGTTTCTTTTGATAACCACTCTGCTGGCAGAACGGGCTTGATGATTTCTTCCATCACCGCTTCATGCAGTTCTTTTTGTTGGATATCTTCAGAATGCTGAGTGGATAAAACAACGGCGTCGATACCCACAATTTTGTTGTTATCGTATTTAAAGGTGACTTGGCTTTTCGCGTCTGGACGCAACCATGGCAATGTACCATTTTTACGCACTTCTGCTTGGCGTTGAACTAAGCGGTGTGCATAAGTAATTGGCGCTGGCATTAGCACATCAGTTTCATTGGTTGCATAACCAAACATCAGGCCTTGGTCACCCGCACCTTGTTCTGATGGGTCTGTACGGTCAACACCTTGGTTGATATCAGGAGACTGCTTACCAATCGCACTTAAAACAGCACAAGAATTGGCATCAAAGCCCATATCTGAACTGGTGTAACCAATTTCACGAACCGTTTTGCGTGTGATTTCTTCAATATCAACCCAAGCACTGGTGGTGATTTCTCCCCCGACCATTACCATACCTGTTTTGACGTAGGTTTCGCAGGCAACGCGAGCTTTTGGGTCTTGTTCAAGAATAGCATCAAGTACTGCGTCAGAGATTTGATCCGCAATTTTGTCTGGATGCCCTTCTGATACAGACTCAGAAGTAAAGAGATGTGTAGCCATGAGTTTAATACCTTAAGAATTCGCAGAATTTATAATTGGATGTTTTAACATCTAGACGGCTATTTTAGTCCTATGAAGTAAAAATTTCTACCTGTATTTATACAAAAAACGAATAGAGGCACAAATTAACTATCACCCCCTAGGCGTAATCCCTACTAACACGTCATAAACTAAGCAAAATCGCTTTAAATCCTTAAGGAAAGGGAGGTTTATTTTATTTGGCTGTTTTTCACTTAAAAACCATTTAGGGTGAATAATATTATATCGATGAGCTATTTTTTGCTTATAGGTCGCCGTGATTAATAGCTCGATTTATTGCCGTTAAAATTTTATCGCAATTTCGGCATTTTGCTTTTGCTTTTTGCGTCCAATAGATGTATAAACTGCGACCGTAACGGATGGTTGTTTTTTCCCGTTATATACCAGTAGGTCAAAATAAAGCGCCTACTATCTATCAGGAATGTTTATAAACTTTTGAATTTCAATAAAACACAAGGTGATATAGCTTAAATCAACAGGTCAGCCTGCCAAAATAGTGCTACAACATTGAAATCTGAAGGGGCTAAACAGTTATATTGGGGGTTAATGGGGAATGATCCATAATCTACTGAATAACAGTATCCAACCGTCATATGCGGATCGCCGTGTGACTTTGGCGTTTACTTTCCTGTCATTCTTTACTTCATCACGAAGTTACCGTCACATCTTTAATACACCTTCAAGGCTGAGTCATTAATTTGTCAGCTTAAGGTCGTATATTGTCACTGTTTAGAATTCTAAGCACTTTTTATTAAAATCTGAGTATTGCCGTTTCCTCCGATATAACTGCTTGCCAGTGCTATGTCTTTACTGACATATATCAGGAATGAGAGCGCGCCACTCACCCCTCCATACAGGAGTTTATTATGAATGATAATATCGCACGCAAAATGCGCCAGACCTATAACATTGCGTATTGGGGCGGTGGTTACTATCAGGTGAATGAGCGCGGAAATGTCTGTGTTTGCCCAAACCCTGAAAACCCTGACACTTTTGTTGATCTTGCTGAATTAGTTAACCAAGTCAAAGAAGAACAAGAGCATTTGCGCTTGCCTGCATTGTTCTGTTTTCCTCAAATCTTACAGCACCGTTTGCGTTCAATTAATGCCGCATTTAGACGTGCTCGTGAATCCTATGGCTATAAAGGCGACTATTTTTTGGTTTATCCAATTAAGGTAAATCAGCAGCGCCGCGTGATTGAGTCATTGGTTAATTCAGGAGAACCATTAGGGCTTGAGGCAGGTTCGAAAGCGGAACTTATGGCGGTACTCGCCAACGCAGGCAAAACACAAACCGTCATCGTCTGTAATGGTTATAAAGACCGTGAATATATTCGCTTAGCGTTAATCGGGGAAAAATTGGGTCATAAGGTTTATCTTGTGATCGAAAAAATGTCTGAAATTGAGATGGTGTTAAAAGAAGCGGAAAGCTTGAATGTGACGCCTCGTTTAGGTGTGCGCGCACGTTTAGCCTCTCAAGGATCAGGCAAATGGCAAGCCAGTGGCGGCGAGAAATCAAAATTTGGTTTGGCGGCTACGCAAGTTCTGCAATTGGTGGAAATTTTACGCAATGCAAATCGCCTAGATAGCCTGCAATTACTGCATTTCCATTTAGGCTCACAAATGGCCAATATTCGCGATATCGCGACAGGGGTTCGTGAATCTGCACGTTTTTATGTGGAGTTGCATCGTTTAGGTGTCAATATTCAATGCTTTGATGTGGGTGGTGGTTTAGGCGTTGACTATGAAGGAACACGTTCGCAGTCCGATTGTTCAGTTAACTATGGCTTGAACGAGTACGCGAATAATGTGATTTGGGCAATTGGCGATGCGTGTGAAGAATTTGACCTTCCACATCCAACCGTCATTACGGAATCAGGTCGTGCATTGACAGCGCACCATACTGTGTTGGTCTCGAATGTTATCGGTGTTGAGCGTAACGAATTTACCAAAACCTCACCGCCAGATGAAGACGCACCACGCTCTTTGGTATCACTGTGGGAAACATGGGAGTCTATGCAGCACCAAGGCAATAGTCGTTCGCTACGTGAATGGTTGCATGATAGCCAGTTCGACTTGCAAGAAGCCCATACCCAGTATGCTCATGGCGTACTTGATTTAACTCAACGCGCATGGGCAGAAGAGCTATACCTCAATATTTGCCGTCGCATCCAGCAAGACTTAGACCCAAGCAACCGCGCTCACCGTCCAATCATCGACGAGCTGCAAGAGCGCATGGCAGATAAGTTCTATGTAAATTTCTCATTATTCCAATCTCTGCCAGATTCATGGGGAATTGACCAAGTTTTCCCTGTGTTACCGATTGAAGGCTTAGATAAACCGTTAGACCGTCGTGCGGTGCTCTTAGATATCACGTGTGACTCTGATGGGATCATCGACCATTACGTTGATGGTGATGGTGTCGAAACCACCATGCCAATGCCAGCGTATGATCCAGAAAACCCACCAATGATTGGTTTCTTTATGATAGGTGCCTATCAAGAAATCTTAGGCAACATGCATAACCTATTCGGAGATACTGCAGCAATTGATGTTTGGGTCGATAGCCAAGGTAATATTCGTTACCTACAAAGTGAAGAAGGCGACTCAGTGGCAGATATGCTGCAATACGTCAAACTGGTGCCAGAGGTACTGTTAGACAGTTTTACAGAGCAAGTCAAAGGTACGGGGCTGAGCGAGCAGCTGCAAAAAGACTTTGTGGCAGAGTTCGAAAATGGGTTGTATGGTTATACTTATTTAGAAGACGAATAAATACTTAATGCTCGTCATATTTCGTGCTGTGGCGGTGTTGGCTGCACTCGGCTACTCGGGTCACATACTCTTGTATGCTCCCCGAGATATCCTCTCTTGCCGCCTAGCCACAACGCGAACTATTTAGCGCATCAATAAGGTGAATAGATAATAACTTTATGCGCATAACATGACTTGTTATTTATACTGTGCGAAGTTGATTAGGTAAAAACCATTCGAACCAAATATTAAAGGGGCTTGCTAATAGGCGGGTCTATTTTGAGGAATAAAAAATGATTAATAGTACATTAGGTAATCAAGTTGATAATTCACTGGTTTCTAACGCATTTGGTTTTTTACGTTTCCCACTGAATTTTCAACCATATAGCTCAGACGCTGAGTGGGTTATTACAGGTGTGCCATTTGATATGGCAACCTCTGGCCGTGCAGGTAGCCGTCATGGGCCTGCGGCAATCCGTCAAGTATCTACGAACCTAGCATGGGAAAGCCATCGTTGGCCGTGGAACTTCAAACTGACAGAACGTTTAAACGTGGTAGATTGCGGCGATGTCGTGTTTGCTTTTGGTGATGCACAAGACATGTGCGATAAACTGCAAGCACATACTGAAAAACTGTTAGAGTCAGGCAAACGTTGCTTAACCTTTGGAGGTGACCACTTTGTCACGCTGCCATTGTTACGTGCACATGCAAAACACTTCGGCAAAATGGCTCTAGTGCATTTTGATGCTCACACTGACACTTACGGCAATGGTAGTCAATATGACCATGGCACCATGTTCTATCATGCACCAAAAGAAGGTTTGATTGACCCAACGCGTTCAGTGCAAATTGGTATCCGTACTGAGCACGATAGCGACAACGGTTTCACTGTACTCGATGCAGGGCAAGTGAATGACCGCGGTGTGGACGAGATGGTAGCGCAAATTAAAGAGATCGTGGGTGACATGCCAGTGTACCTAACCTTTGACATTGACTGCCTTGACCCTGCGTTTGCACCAGGCACAGGCACACCAGTCGTTGGCGGTTTAACGTCAGACCGTGCACTGAAATTACTGCGTGGTTTACAGCCATTAAATATCGTTGGGATGGATTTAGTGGAAGTGGCTCCCGCTTATGACCAATCTGAAATCACCGCATTAGCCGCGGCATCGATTGCTTTAGAAATGCTGCATATTCAAGCGTCTAAAAAATAATTATCCGCTTATAGCGATATAGTTAGCTATCATGAAGCCACCAAATTGGTGGCTTTTTTATGTTGGTATATTCAACAATCGTGTATTAAATAGTGGAGTTTCGCACTTTTTGCTCACTTGTTTGAGAATGATTTTTATTAACGAATACCTGCTAATTTACGAATTTGTGTACTTTTCGTTGGTGAGTAAAATAAATAGCTCTATCAGATAGTGAAATGTTTTTTATAAGTTCCAAATGGTAGATTAAAATCATTTCTTTGTAACTTATTGTTATTATTGTTAACTTATAAGTCATGGTGGACTAGTCATTTTGGCTATGAATAAGTAGGAGAACAGTATGGCTTTAAATAACAAAGTTATTTTAGTGACCGGAGCGGCACAGGGAATTGGTCGTGGTATTGCACTGCGTTTAGCAAAAGAAGGTGCGGACATTGCACTGGTTGATTTGAAAAAAGACAAACTGCAAGATGTGGCTAAAGAAATTGAAGCATTAGGTCGTAAAGTCACGACGTTTGCTGCGGATATTAGCCAGCGTGACCAAGTGTTTGCAGCGGTTGCTCATGCAGAAGCTGAGCTAGGTGGTTTTGATGTGATGATCAACAACGCAGGGATTGCGCAAGTTAAGCCAATCGCTGATGTTCGCCAAGAAGATATGGATTTAATCTTCAAAATCAATGTAGATGGCACTATGTGGGGTATTCAAGCTGCCAGTGAGAAATTCCAAGAGCGTAAGCACAAAGGGAAAATCATTAATGCCTCTTCTATTGCAGGCCATGACGGTTTCGCTATGTTAGGTGTATATTCAGCAACCAAATTTGCGGTGCGTGCTTTAACACAAGCGGCGGCGAAAGAGTACGCAAGTTCAGGTATTACTGTAAATGCATATTGCCCAGGTATTGTTGGGACAGACATGTGGGTGGAAATCGATGAGCGCTTTGCTGAAATTACAGGCGCGCCAAAAGGTGAGACTTACAAAAAATATGTTGAAGGTATCGCATTAGGCCGTGCTCAAACTCCTGATGATGTCGCGGGCTTAGTGGCGTTCTTAGCAAGCGATGACTCTGACTATATTACAGGACAATCTATCCTGACGGATGGCGGGATCGTTTACCGTTAATAGAAGGTAGTAATATTAAGATGGCAATGATAGCCGCTGTGAATTATTCACCGCGGCTTTTTATGTTATGCGGCGTGGTTTTGCAGGTCAGTTAAAATAGCGTCGGCTTGTGTCCAAAGCAAGGAACCGCCTTCTTGTGTGTATAAATGATGGCTACAGTTGAAAAAACGGTCGGCCAAAACATCGCCAAAATCAGGGGAATGCACGGTGCTCATATCCAATTCACCATACCATAATGAGGTTGGGCAGGTGATGTCTTCAGGGGTGAACTCCCAGTTCTGCAGGGAAAGCAATAAATCCTGCACATAGCCTTGATTGCCTTGAGAAAAAGCACGGCGTATACAATCGGTATAGGCCTCTAAAAAATGTGCTTCATTGTATAACTGTTGGTCGATTTCTGCACTGCAATTGAGGATAAACGCTAGTAACCATTCGCCAGTGACATTTTTCTGTAACCAGTCGGATAAGTTCTCAGGTGTATTCAGTGCTTGTTCCTGCATATTCACTACGTCAGCGGTTAATTTAGCGCGAGTCGCAGGGTATTCGAATTGGTCTTGCCCAGACACAATCGAAAGGGAAACAGGCTGGCAATAATGGGCAACCGCCATCGCGAAAACACCACCTTGGGAAAAACCCAGTACCGAAAATTGGTTAATTGCTAGGTTATCAAGTAGTGCTTGAATATCGAATGCAAAGCTTTTTAATGATTTTTTGGCGTGAAAAGTGGAATCACCGAGGCCAGCACGTTCTGGCACAATTAAGCGAATGTTGTATTTTTCCAGCAAATCTAAGCCAAAGCCAAGGTTGCCACTCATTCCTGCACCAGTACAAAAAATCACAGGAAAACCTGTTTTGGGCCCTGATTCAAACCAGCAAAGTTGACGGCCATCAGAGAGCGTCATGAAGTGTTGGCGTGGGTTAATCAACGGCACATTGTACATGGTAAATTCCTAAAACAGGCAAAGAAAGATTGGGTGATAAGATAGTTCAGTTAATAATTATTCAAACTGGCATTGTTATGGTTGCAATTTTAAAGTATTAAAGAGGTAAATTGCAAAATATTAGCTGAATAATTAACGAAAAGAGGTGTTCATGGCATTTTCGGCGTCAGAAAAGCAGGTTTTATTGGCAGTGAAAGGGGTTGGCCCGATGGTGATCAGCCGTTTGGAACAGATGGGGTTTTCATCATTGGCTCAGCTTAGTGAAGCATCTTATGATGAAATTTTAATTGCTGGTGCTGCACTTACAGGTTCAAGTTGCTGGAAAAATAGCCCACAAGCTAAGAAAGCAGTTGAAGGGGCTATCTTAGCTGCAAAGCAAGCGCTTGAATCAGAGCGTTAATCTACTTTGTGTTTCATTTTCCATTTTTTGCTGCGCAGGATATTGAGCATTTGAACGGTCATGGAAAAGAACATTGCAAAATAGATATACCCTTTAGCAACATGAACTTGTACGCTTTCGAGTATCAGTGTAAAGCCGACTAAAATTAAAAAAGAGAGCGCGAGAATTTTAACGGATGGGTAGCGTTCGACAAAGTCACCAATACTTTTTGCGGCTAACATCATGATAAGCACTGCAATAATCACTGCGGCCATCATAATAAACAGGTGATCAGAAAGCCCAACGGCGGTGATAACGGAATCGAGGCTAAAAATAATATCTAACAGGGCAATTTGTACAATAGCGCCCCAAAATGAATGCACTTGCCGCTGCGCAAGATTGTTTTCATCCTCTCCTTCAATAGTTTCAAAAATTTCTTGGCTGGCTTTCCATATCAGGAAAATTCCCCCTGCACATAAAATGATATCTCGAGCGGAAACGACATGGTCTGCAATGGTGAATAACGGGGTTGTGAGGCGTGATAACCAGGCAATTGAGGCTAATAAGGCAAGGCGCATGACCATCGCTGCAATTAGCCCTGTACGCCGGGCACTATTTTGTTGGTGAGCGGGGAGCTTACTCACTACGATACTCAAAAAAATAATATTATCGATACCTAAAACTATTTCCAAAATGGTTAGAGTGGCAAGTGCCATCCAAGCATTGGGGTCGAGTATCCATTCAAACATCTGTGTACCTTTTATTATGAAACAGGGATAAATGTTTATCGTCTGCTTTGGTACAGGCGACACCTTGTTGATTAAGTGAGATTAAAATGCCGAGCTAACAGTGGGGCGGTAAAATCTTTTTTAAGGTAGAAACCGCGAGGAAGCGTCATAATGGGTTGGCCAAACTCGCCAATGGCTTCTGTCAGAGCCTTATTGTTTGCCGCTTTTGGGCGGATTTGTAGAACTTGCCCATGGCGTGCCGTAATTGTTTCGACTTTTCCCAACACAATCAAATCCATTAATTCTTCCCAATCTTGCCGTAGTAACTGTTCCTCAAGCGGGGATGGGCTCCAAATTACTGGGTTAGCGACCCGACGTTCCGCTAAGGGAATTTGGCGTTCACCTTCAATAGGAAACCACAGTATACGCGATAGTTTACGCCGTACATGGCTATTTTCCCATGTTAAACCGCTGTTCCCTGTTAAAGGGGCAACGGAGACAAAGGTCGTTTCGAGAGGAACACCATGGCGGTCGATAGGGATAGTTTTGAGCTCAACGCCAATGTGGGCAAAATCTTGCTCCGCCTTACTACCTGCACTCGCCCCTAAATAATATTCAAGTAGCATGCCTACCCAGCCTTTATCACGTTTTAGATCGGGGGGGATAGGGACACTGGCAATTTGGGCGAGTTCACCTAAAGTATAGCCGGCAAGCGCTTGAGCCCGACTCATTAAGGTAGCTTCGTTATCTGGTGGTTGTGGTGGCGTAAATGACATAATGCTCTAAAAATTAAATGTATAAAAAACAGTCAAAAATAATTCACATAACTAAGAGAGTATAACACTTTTTCATGACTATTTTTAACTGCATGATATATATGTAGTTAATGCTTTTTATCCAACGGTATTAAATTTTGTTTATCGGGTTATTCATGTTCATCCCAAGATAATCACAGGATCATACACTAGGTTATCCACAGGTTTTCTGGATAACTGTGTAAAACAGTGATTACTGTGTGTATTTACAGCCTTGACGAATGGGGTTTTATGACGTTCATCACAAAAATAGAGTAAGTTAAACACATTAGTTGTGGATAAATACGACGTTGTTTGATATTTGCTCAGTTAAAGTCCTAAGCTTTTTAGTGAAAAAATTAACCAGTGGATAACGTGTTTTTTGGGGCTTTATTTCGTTGATTTATCAAAGTTTATTAGATTTTAATTATTTTTGATAAAAACCTGATTTGGGGATATACCCTGATTGCTATAGGGTTGTTCACATGGATATCCACAGAAAAAGTGAATAACATCCTTATTATTCACTTTGGCTGTTTATAACTATCATAAATTAGACAGGTTATCCTCAGAAGGCTTAAACCATGCGGATTTAAAATCAAACCAACCAAAGGTATTCATCCTAACGCCGCGCATAGTGCGTTGACCTTGCAACTCAAGCCAGTGGTGAAATATAGGATGAAAGATTTGTGAGTCAATTAAGCTTTCACACCACGCTTCGACATCAAAAGTATTATTTCGCCATTGATTTAATTGCGTATCGAGGCTATCACCAAGGCACTGACGTAATAGTGGCATTTCATACAAGGTGGCAAAGATAGAAAACTCAAGGGGTTTAAAGAAATTGGCGGTGGCTAGCCAAATATCACTTTGGGAATTGCCGTTAAACCAGTCATCATAGTCAACAATGTTGATTTTTAACTCGACCCCTTGTTTATGCAACACTCGCTTCATAATTTGGCTGATTGCATAGAACTCGTGGTGGTGATGGTAAAATGTGACCGTTAGCTCTGTGAGGTCGTCAGGTTTGGGAAATAACGTTAGCATTTTGCTGTGATGCCAGTGCAGCAATAAACCATAAGCAGGTGCCCAATGGCGCTGGTAAAAAGGTTCACAATGAGCAAGTAGGTTGACAGGCGTGAGAAAGCTGCATAGCCATTTGCGAACGTCTTCCCGCTGTGATAACTCAGAGCGTTGATCCATCAATAAAAAATAACAACCTTCTTCCATACGGCTTTCTAAGGAATCATTATGGTGTTTATCACCATCCATTTTTAGAGTGGTACACACCATTTGTTCTGAAAGTTCAGGTACAACCCAAATGGTGACCTCATCCAAGAGCGCGCGATAACCAAAGTAGCGGTCAAAGGCGGTAATGGTCAGCTTTTGAGGCAGGTTTTTATCAACTTGGTAGGGGCCAGTGCCAATAGGGTAGCGGTTAAAGTTTTCTAGGCTTTCCCATTCTTTAGGTAAAATAGCCGCATGGTGACTACCTAACAACCAAGGCAGTTGTTTATCAGGCTGATTTAACTGAATATCAATGACATAAGGCAGTGGTGAACTCACAGATTGAATATGGGAAAATAGCGGCCAGCACTGTTTTAAACGTAATAATGAGTGAATAATATCTTCCGCAAGCATTTCCCGCCCATGATGGAAATAGATAGCAGGGCGTAAATAGAAACGCCAATGGGTGTCACTGATGTCCTGCCAGTGGTGGGCTAGCCCGTCTTCTACTTCCCCTTTTTCCTCATTTATATGGGTTAACCCATTAAAAATTTGGCTCATTAAATGAATTTCGGAGCGGCGCATGGGGGCTCCCGGCAATAAATTGGGGAAATCACGGTAATAAATAATGCGTAAGAGATTTTTTCCTTGCCGATAGCTACGCTCTAATTCGGAAAGCACCATTTGTCGGATAGTTTCTTTATCACCCACTAACGCCACGAGTTTTTCAATGCTTTCCTCTTTAAGCAGTTGTTCTGCTTGGGCTTGCTGGAGTTCTAACCCATTCACATGGAAAATAAGTGTAGAACGCTTGCCTCGACCAGATTCCGCTTGCCAACTTAACCAACCATGGCCTTGCATGTTATTTAATAACGTTCGTACATGACGGCGCGAACAGAACAAGATATCAGCAATATCCTGCAACGTGGTTTCACTATCGTGCCCTTGAAAATGTTGCCAGAGGCGAACGAATTGTGTTTGTAAGCGTGTATTAGACATAAAAGAGGAACTCCGGCAAAAATTGCATCAATTTTAATTTCCTAATATCTGCGGATAATAGGTGGCAGTAAGTAGCTCGTTTGGCGTGCAATTGCAAGCCGACTCCCCCATTTAGAGTAATGGTGTATATATCACCGAGCCGGTTCGCCGGCTTTTTTTTATTTTTTCGTCATATTTTGCGCTGTGGCGTTGTTGACTGCGCTCAGCTACTTGGGTCACATACTTGTGTATGCTCCCCAAGCTATCTTCGCTTGCCGCCTAGCCACACCTCAAACTATTTAGAAAAAATCGGTCAGTTAAAAGCAAAAGTAAAAGCAAAAGCAAAAGCAAAAATTTATTTTGTTATTAATTATACAGGAAGAAATTAATAGGGAAGTCGTTTGGAGTCGTAAATTTGTTAAGAAGGGTTAATTCCGCATTTTTGAGGTGAAAAGCGGCTATATATGAATAAATGTGAGATAAAAGGGGAAATACGCCTACCGAAGCAGGCGTAGTGAAGCCGTTGCCACGTGAAATATGACGAGTATCTTAGTTCATAAAGGTTGGGATTTGTTGCTCATAATTCTTTATTTGGTCGACATGTTGCAATGTCAAACCAATGCTATCTAACCCATTCATCATGCAATGACGGCGGAAACTATCAATATCAAAATGATAGGTTTTATCCCCTGCAGTGACCGTTTGTGCTTCTAAATCAACGGTAAACTGGCAACCTTCGTGGCTGTTGACGTAGTTAAACATCTCATCCACTTCTTGCTCGCTTAATTTGATTGGCAACAGTTGGTTATTGAATGAGTTGCCGTAAAAAATATCTGCAAAGCTTGGTGCAATAACCACTTGGATACCAAAATCCGTCAGTGCCCATGGGGCGTGTTCACGAGACGATCCGCAGCCAAAGTTTTCGCGGGCTAACAAAATACTCGCCCCTTTGAAAACAGGTTTATTCAGTACAAAATCAGGGTTAGGCTGCTGACCATTCTCATCTAAAAAACGCCAGTCATTAAATAAATGTTGACCAAAACCTGTGCGGGTGACTTTTTGTAAAAATTGCTTTGGAATAATCGCGTCAGTGTCCACATTCGCGGCGTCTAAAGGAGCAACAATGCCCACATGGGTGATTAACTTATCCATTTTTCTCTCCTTTAAATCTGAATATCGCGAACATCAGCGAAATGACCATTAATCGCCGCCGCAGCTGCCATTGCAGGGCTGACTAAATGGGTGCGACCTGCTCGGCCTTGGCGACCTTCAAAGTTACGGTTACTGGTGGACGCGCAACGTTCACCTGGGTTTAAGCGGTCATTGTTCATGGCTAAGCACATGGAGCAGCCAGGTAACCGCCATTCAAAGCCTGCATCAATAAAAATTTTATCCAAACCTTCTTGTTCTGCTTGGGCTTTTACAGGCCCCGATCCTGGAACCACAATAGCTTGTACGCCATCAGCCACTTTTTTGCCTTTAGCAATTGCTGCGGCTGCACGTAAATCTTCAATACGTGAGTTAGTACATGAACCGATAAACACTTTATCGATCTTGACATCAGATAACTTAATACCTGATTGTAACCCCATATAAGCTAACGCTTTTTCAGCAGATGCGCGCTCAACAGGATCCGCAAAAGACTCTGGTGCAGGGATCGGTTGGTTGATTGCAATCACTTGCCCTGGATTGGTTCCCCAAGTCACTTGTGGTGCAATACTGCTAGCTTGAATGGTGATGACTTTATCAAATTTAGCATCATCATCCGTTTTTAAGGTCTTCCAATAAGCAACGGCGTCATCCCATTGCTGGCCTTTTGGTGCAAACTGACGGCCTTTCATGTAATCAAATGTTGTCGCATCTGGTGCGATAATACCTGCTTTTGCACCCAATTCGATGGCCATATTACAAACCGTCATGCGACCTTCCATACTCAGGTTTTCAATGGCTTCACCACAAAATTCAACAATATAGCCTGTACCACCTGCGCTGCCTGTTGTACCAATGATCGCCAAAACGATATCTTTTGCTGTAATGCCTGCAGGCGCCTTGCCGACCACTTCAATTTTCATGGTTTTTGCACGAGCTTGTTTCAGTGTCTGGGTCGCCATAACATGCTCAACTTCTGACGTACCGATACCAAACGCTAATGCACCGAAAGCGCCATGGGTTGCGGTGTGTGAGTCCCCACACACAATCGTCATACCTGGTAAGGTGATCCCTTGTTCTGGCCCCATTACATGAACTATCCCTTGGTATGGGTGGTTCAAATCATACAGGGTGACACCAAACTCTTTGCAGTTTTTCATCAGTTCTTGCATTTGAATACGCGCCATATCACCGCAAGCATTGATGTCTTTGGTTTGGGTGGATACGTTATGATCCATCGTAGCAAACGTTTTACTTGGTTGATGCAATGGACGGTTTTTGGTTCTTAACCCATCAAATGCTTGTGGAGAAGTGACTTCGTGTACCAAGTGACGGTCGATATAAATCAAAGGGATTTCGTCTTCGACTTCACGTACCACGTGAGCATCATATAATTTTTGATATAAAGTTTTGGCCATGATTAAACCCCTTGTGCAATATAACGAGCAATAACATCGCCCATTTCACTGGTACTGATTGATTTGCCCGCACCCGCTAAATCGGATGTTCTGTGGCCATCTTCTAATGCTTTGTTAACTGCGCGCTCTATTGCATCAGCAGCATCGGCTTGGTTTAAGCTAAAGCGTAATAACATTGAGGCAGATAAAATTTGGGCAATTGGGTTTGCAATGTTTTTACCCGCGATATCAGGTGCTGAACCGCCTGCAGGTTCATATAAACCAAAACCGTCTGCATTTAAGCTCGCCGATGGCAACATGCCCATTGAGCCTGTGATCATTGCACACTCATCAGAGATAATGTCGCCAAATAAGTTAGAACATAAAACTACATCAAACTGCGATGGTGCTTTAATCATTTGCATCGTAGCGTTATCGATATACATATGATTAACTTCTACATCTGGGTATTCTTTGGCGATTTGGTTGACAACCTCACGCCATAATACAGAGCTTTGCAAGACGTTTGCTTTATCGATTGACGTCACTTTATGTGTACGTTTACGCGCAGATTCAAACGCGATACGTGCAATACGCTCGATTTCGTAACGATGATACACTTCGGTATCAAACGCATATTCTTCACTACCTTCGCCTTTGCGGCCTTTCGGCTGGCCAAAGTAAATACCACCTGTTAATTCACGAACGCACAGAATATCAAAGCCTTGTGCAGCGATATCTGCACGTAACGGGCAAAATGCCTCTAAGGCCTGGTATAAGCGCGCTGGACGCAGGTTGCTGAATAATTTGAAATGCTTACGTAATGGTAATAATGCCCCTCGTTCTGGTTGGCTATCGGGTGGCAAATGTTCCCATTTTGGGCCGCCAACTGAGCCAAACAACACCGCATCAGCTTCTTCACAACCTTTTACCGTCGCTTGTGGCAGTGGCTCGCCATGATTATCGATGGCCGCACCACCGACATCATATTCTTTAGTGTTAATCGTAATAGCAAAGCGTTTGCTCACTGCATCCAAGACTTTATGCGCTTGTGCCATTACTTCTGGACCGATACCATCTCCCGGTAATACGGCAATTTGATAACTAGACATGGTTACACTGCTTCCTTTGTGTTTGATTGTAATTCTTGGTTTATTTTTTGTTTTTCGATTTCGACTTGTTCAGAACGCCAAATGCTGTTTAAGACGTGAACCATCGCTTTTGCTGAGGATTCAACGATATCTGTCGCTAATCCCATGCCGTGGAACTTACGGTTATGGCATTCCACCACGATATCCACTTGGCCTAATGCGTTTTCACCATGACCTTTTGCAGATAACTGATAAGAAACTAATTTCATTGGGTAATTGGTGATGTTGCTAAAGGCTTGGTAGATAGCATCTACAGGACCATTGCCTGTTGCAGCTTCAGATTTCACTTCATCGCCACACTGCATTTTGACAGTTGCGGTTGCCACAATGCTTGAACCAGACTGTGTACTGAAATAATCCATCACAAAGTGGTCGGTTTCATCTTGTTGCTTAGTAAAGAAAGCCAAGGCTTCTAAGTCATAATCAAACACTTGACCTTTTTTATCGGCTAAGTTCAAAAACGCGGTGTACAACTCATCCAATTTGAAGTCTTTGCCTTCGTGATAGCCCATTTCTTCCATACGGTGTTTCACGGCAGCGCGGCCAGAACGAGAGGTTAAATTTAATTTCTCTGCTTTTAAACCAATTGACTCAGGCGTCATGATTTCGTAAGTTTCGCGGTTTTTTAATACGCCATCTTGGTGAATACCTGAGGAGTGGGAAAACGCATTGCTACCAACTACTGCTTTATTGGCTGGGATTGGGGTGTTGCATAATTGGCTAACTAATTGGCTAGTGCGATAAATTTCTTTGTGATTAATATTGGTGTGGACATTTAACATTTGCTCGCGCAATTTAATGGCCATAATGACTTCTTCTAATGCTGTATTTCCAGCGCGTTCGCCTAATCCATTAATAGTCCCTTCTACTTGACGAGCTCCCGCTTGAACGGCGCTAATAGAGTTTGCGACGGACATGCCTAAGTCATCGTGGCAGTGAACTGAAATAATGGCTTTATCAATATTTGGAACACGGTTATACAAATCGGTAATGATACCGCCAAATTGATAAGGTGTTGTATAGCCTACGGTATCAGGAATGTTAATGGTGGTTGCACCTGCATTAATAGCCGTTTCAACAATACGGCACAAATTGTCAGGGTCTGTACGTCCTGCATCTTCACAAGAAAATTCAACATCATCCGTGTAGCGTCTTGCACGTTTGATAGAGTTGATTGCCATATCCATCACACCATCAAACGACTTATTTAATTTTTTCTCCATATGTAAATTGGAGGTGGCTAAGAAGATATGGATACGGAAGGCTTCAGCCACTTTTAAGGATTCTGCCGCAACATCGATATCATTTTCAACACAACGAGCCAATGCGCAGATACGGCTATTTTTAATTTCACGAGCAATAGTTTGAACTGATTCGAAATCGCCTGGTGATGACACAGGGAAACCAGCTTCAATAATATCAACGCCTAAGCGTTCTAATGCGAATGCGATTTGTAATTTCTCTTTTACGGACAAACTTGCTTGTAACGCCTGCTCACCATCACGTAATGTGGTATCGAAAATAATGACTTGGTTGCTCATATTGTGTTCCTCATATCGAATTTTGTTTTAATAAATTGAGTTTTATGTTCTTCCAAAGCCGCAGGCATAAAAAAACCCGCGGGTTGCGCGGGTTCTTAATGTTTGTGGACAGTGCCTTTCTATTTTCCGTCCATAAGCATACCGCGCAAATTTAATGCGAGTAGTAGTAGGCTTAGTAGGCGAATAGAAAATGTCATTTTAAACTGTCTCTCATCAATATCTAAATTAAACTGTATTTATTGATACGTGATCTTAAAGTTAATGTCAATCATGGATTTCTGACTGTTTTTTACTAATTGTGAATTAAGCCCTTGAATTAGGGTATGTGACTATTTTCGCTAATTTCTATGATGTTTTTGCCTATTTTTTGAGTCTAAACTTAGGGTAAAATTCTTTCAATGAATTTTATCGGTGTCTTTGATTTATATAACTTATTGTTTTTTAAATTATTGTTGGCTTTTTTTGGGTTTAATGATTTGTAAAAAAGATAAAACACATAAAATTAATTACTAAAATCAATAGCTATTGATTAACTTAGTTGTCTAATAAATGAATAAGTAAAAATTAATCTGATAATAAGAATAATTACAGAATCCAAATGCGATTTATTATGATTTCTTCGGGAAATTGTTTTATTATTTTTACTGAGAGTAATCGTGATTCTAATACAAAAATATCACTCATTACCTTGGTGAATGTTTGCGTTTTATAATGATATCTATTCTGTGAATTATAATTAATGAGTAAAGTAATAGAAACGTCGTTTTAATAAATGCAGGGAAAGCGAAATAGCTTACTATCTATAAGTTGTTTCAGAAATAATATTTAACGAGTTTATATATTCGTCGGTATTTTTAAGGTGAATTTGTCTTTTCGTTAATGAAAAATGATAAATATATTTAGTGGAGTAAAAAATGACTGATTTTGATACGATTTCAACAGGTAAAAAAGAAAGCAGCGATATTCACCTACGTAATGTTGATTTAAATTTATTAACCGTTTTTGATGTCGTTATGCAGATGCAAAATGTCACGAAAGCAGCACAAGTTTTGGGGATGTCTCAACCCGCGGTGAGTAATGCGGTTTCACGTTTAAAGTCAATGTTTAACGATGAACTATTTGTTCGTTATGGCCGTGGTATCCAGCCTACATCGCGGGCAAAACAGCTTTTTGGGCCTGTAAGACAAGCGTTGCAATTAGTGCATAATGAATTACCTGGCGCAGGTTTTGATCCACAAGATAGCGACCGTATATTTAATTTATCGATTTGTTCACCTTTAGATATTCGCCTGGCTGCTATGATTGTTGCAAAATTTAAAATGGCCTCACCTAATATTAATGTGTTTATTCATTCATTTTTGGATAATAACATTGCACATCAGTTAAAATATCAAGAAATAGATTTCTTTATTGGATATAACCAATTCGAAAAACCCGAATATCAACATCAGATTTTATTTAATGATGAACTGGTATTAGTTACAGCGAATAACCATCCACGAATTGTTAATTCTATTAAAGAGTATGATTTAATGAATGAACGACACGCAATTATGTCAATGGACAATATTGGTTCATTCAGCAAACCTTATTATTACAATACTGAATTGTCCCATACTATTAGTTATCAAGGCACTGACCTCAGTAGTGTATTAAATATCGTTGCACAAACCGATTTAGTTGCAATTGCGCCTAAATGGTTAGTTGAACATTATACAGGGCAACTGAAATTACGTACTTTGCCGTTGCTTTTAGAAAGTCAGTCTCGTCCTTGTTATCTGACATGGCATGAATCAACGGCAAGGGATAAAGGCCACCAATGGATGAAATCGCAATTCAGCCAAATGATTGCGGAACTCTTGGACCAAGCTGTCGCGGCTTAAGGTAAATACTCTGAATGGAGCCTTGAACTATAGGATTCTTGGCTCCAAGACAAGTTAATTCACTCATTCTAGAGAATACTATGATGAGTTTTGCGGCAAACATAACATTTGCAGAAAATTTACATACAAAAACTTTCCTCCTACGTTATTAGTCGATACACTGCCGATATTCAGCTAACACTTGTAAGCTGAAATAATGAAACGGTTAAGTTCTTGTGAAGATACCGAGTGACTTATATCAATAATGACCGATAGGGAATTAACTTTGATTACTGAAAATCTATATCCATACCATTTAGTCAATCGCTTACGTAGCAGAATTAACGCACACGAATCAGCGAGCCGGATAGCTTTCAGTCAATGGAATAATGGGCAACAAAGCTCATTAACATGGAATGAAGTGGGGGAGCGCATCTCTGCGATTTCTCGCCACCTCTTGGCCTTAGAAGTTTCAACACAGGAACATATTGGGTTATTTGCCCATAACAGCATGAATTGGTCACTGATTGACTTAGCGTCACTTCAGATTAGAGCAGTGACGGTTCCGCTTTATGCGACCAGCAGTGTTGAACAAGCCGCTTATATTATCAACGATGCCAACATTAAAGTGTTGTTTGTCGGTGAACAAATGCAATATGACATTGCGTGCCAATTGCCTGCGCTTTGCCCGCAATTAAAAATGATTGTCGTCATGGACGAGAGTGTTGAGTTGATTGATAACTCAGTGGCAACCTTACACTTGTCGACTTTTATGGCACAAGCACAACCTGAATACCAAATGGAGCTGGATGCCCGAATTTCAGCCCATAACCTCAGTGATTTATTTACGATTATCTATACATCAGGCACTACAGGTGAGCCAAAAGGCGTTATGTTGGATTATTACAATATGGCTGCCCAACTGTATCTGCACGATGAACGATTACAACTCACCGCCGATGATATTTCGTTAAGCTTTTTACCGTTATCTCATGTGTTTGAGCGCGCTTGGAGCTTCTATGTCATACACGTGGGGGCACTTAACGTCTATTTAACGGACACCAATTTAGTGCGAGAAGCGCTAGCTGATGTCAAACCAACGGTGATGTGTGCAGTGCCGCGTTTCTATGAAAAAGTTTACAGTGCGGTGCAAAGTAAGGTATCGAAAGCGTCGTGGGCACGTAAAATGCTATTTAAGATGGCAATTTCCCTTGGTAAACGTCGCATTAAAGCGTTGTCAAAAGGCGGCACACCATCATTAATCAATCAGGCTATCTTCCCATTAGCAGATAAATTGGTTTTAAGTAAAATACGCGAGGGGTTAGGGGGGCGCATTCGTTTTATGCCCGCCGCAGGAGCGCGTTTAGATGACGATGTTATTGCCTTTTTCTTATCCGCAGGCGTGGATATTAAATACGGCTATGGTATGTCAGAAACATGCGCGACGGTTTCATGTTGGGAAGAAGGTAAATATCCACTAGGTTCGATTGGTACACCATTATCTTCGGTTGAAGTGCGTATCGGTAAAGATGATGAGATCCAAGTCAAGGGCCCTGTCGTGATGAAAGGTTACTACAATCGCCCAAATGAAACCTTAGACACGTTTACCTCCGACGGTTGGTTAAAAACAGGTGATGCAGGGAAAATTGACGAGCAAGGTAATTTATATATTACGGATAGGCTCAAAGACTTAATGAAAACGTCTAACGGCAAGTATATTGCACCTCAAATGATTGAAGGGGTATTAGGCCAAGACAAATTTATTGAGCATATTGCCGTCATTGCCGATGCACGTAAGTTTGTTTCTGCATTGATAGTTCCTTGTTATGACAGCCTAGAAGAGTACGCGCATTCGATTAACTTAAAATATCGTGATCGCCTTGAGTTGCTGAAAGATTCTAATATTGTGGCACTTTTTGAAGCTCGCTTAAAAGATCTGCAAAAAAATATAGAGAATTTTCATCAGGTTAAGCGTTTTACCTTGTTGCCCACTACGTTTTCAATGGAAAAAGGGGAATTAACGCCAACGTTGAAATTGCGCCGTAAGATTATTTCTGAACGCTATCAATTAGAAATTGAATCTATGTATCAAGAGTAATTAAGCGTTTTATTATCAGGCTTATCTATGTCGGTAGGTGAGCCTGATTTCTATATATTCATTTCATCCATGTTCTTTTTTCTTATTCATTACTGCCTGCAGTACAAAATATTTCACGTCGTTAGTTGGTTGGAAAATAGTCAATATTTCTTCCATTTTTTCCATATGCAGTTATTCCCTCTGTGAACGATAAATGTTTAAGATGATGTGAAATACTCGCTATTTTTGTGCTGAAATGATGTTTGCTTCGTTTCAGCCAGAGAGATATGTTAATAGCACGCATTAACCTGTTTAAACGATAAAAATAAAGGGGTAATTAATACCTCTTAACTTGCAAATAATGTCTGGGGGCAAACTCATGGAGAAGTTGTCGGGAGCTGAAATGGTCGTCAAATCATTGATTGACCAAGGAGTAAAGCACGTGTTTGGATATCCAGGCGGTGCAGTATTAGATATTTATGATGCGCTTCATACCGTTGGTGGTGTGGAACATATTCTGGTGCGTCATGAACAAGCCGCAGTGCATATGGCCGATGGCTATGCTCGCTCAACAGGGGATGTTGGTGTAGTTCTCGTCACTTCAGGCCCCGGGGCAACTAATGCGATTACTGGCATAGCAACTGCTTATATGGACTCTGTGCCGATGGTGGTGCTATCAGGGCAGGTTGCTAGCTCTTTAATCGGTAATGATGCATTCCAAGAATGTGACATGGTAGGAATATCTCGCCCGATAGTGAAACACAGTTTCTTAATTAAAAGTGCTGAAGAAATTCCTGAGACGATTAAAAAAGCCTTCTACATTGCGGCGAGTGGTCGCCCTGGACCTGTCGTTATCGATTTTCCGAAAGATACGGTAAACCCTGCACTTAAGTTTCCTTATCATTATCCTGAATCTGTTTCTTTACGCTCGTATAACCCTACACTGCAAGGGCACAAAGGGCAGATCAAAAAAGCACTTTCTAAATTAGTCGCTGCGAAAAAACCCGTCTTCTATATTGGTGGCGGTGCGATTAACGCCAATTGCTCAGCGGAAATCATTGAATTAGCAGAGTCATTAAAATTGCCTGTTGTATCCACGTTGATGGGCTTAGGGGCATTTCCTGAAACTCATAAGCAATCCGTAGGGATGTTAGGTATGCATGGGACTTATGAAGCAAATAAAGTCATGCATAATTCAGATGTCATTTTTGCTGTTGGCGTGCGGTTTGATGACCGCACTACGAACAATTTAGAAAAATATTGTCCGAATGCGACTGTGATCCAAATTGACGTTGACCCAACTTCAATTTCAAAAACGGTAAATGCAGATATTCCGATTGTTGGTGATGCGAAATCAACCTTAAAACAAATGTTAGGGCAATTAGATCAAGCTGTTGCAAAACAAGATGAAAATGCATTAAAAGATTGGTGGAAAGACATTGAAGAGTGGCGCAAAAAACAGTGTCTACGTTATGAAACCAATCAAACAAAAGTCAAACCACAGCAAGCCATTGAAATGATTTACCGTTTAACAAATGGTGAGGCATATGTGACATCTGATGTTGGTCAGCATCAAATGTTTGCCGCATTGTATTATCCTTTTGATAAACCAAGACATTGGATAAATTCAGGTGGTCTCGGCACGATGGGCTTTGGCTTACCTGCTGCATTAGGGGTGAAGTTAGCCCATCCAAACTCAACAGTGGTTTGTGTGACGGGTGATGGCAGCATCCAGATGAATATCCAAGAGTTATCAACGGCATTGCAATATGGCTTGCCTGTGTTAGTTCTGAACCTCAATAATGGCTTTTTAGGGATGGTGAAACAGTGGCAGGATATGATTTATCAAGGCCGCCATTCACAATCTTATATGCAATCGCTCCCTGATTTTATTAAATTAGCGCAGGCATATGGCCATGTTGGAATTTCAATTGCTTCTCCTGATGAACTGGAAGAAAAACTCAAGCAAGCGCTTGTGGAAGTGAATGAAAACCAACGCTTAGTATTTGTTGATATCAATATTGATGAAACCGAACACGTTTATCCAATGCAGATCCGTGGTGGAGCAATGGACGAAATGTGGTTGAGTAAAACAGAGAGGACCTGATTATGCGTCGTATTTTATCCGTTTTATTAGAAAATGAATCAGGTGCTTTGTCCCGTGTCATAGGTCTGTTTTCTCAACGTGGTTATAATATTGAAAGTTTGACGGTTGCACCCACTGATGACCCAACATTGTCACGAATGACTATCCAAACCAAAGGTGATGCGAAAGTTCTTGAGCAAATTGAGAAACAATTGCACAAGCTGGTGGATGTTCTGCGTGTGAGTGAGCTGACGGCTTCAGCACATATCGAACGTGAGATCATGTTAGTGAAGCTTCAAGCGTCTGGTTATGGGCGTGATGAAGTGAAACGCTGTGCAGATATTTTCCGTGGGCAAATCGTTGATGTTACACCAACGCTTTATACCGTTCAGCTCGCAGGAACAAGCGATAAACTGGATGCTTTCATCGAATCAGTACGTGGTGTTGCTGAAATTGTTGAAGTTGTACGCTCGGGTATTGTCGGTGTTTCGCGTGGTGACAAAATTATGCGGTGAAAAATTTATCTTCCAAAGGTAGAATACTCGGATATAAGGCCTCGAATGACTCGAGGCTGCTCCCGAAATTAAAAAGAGGTTAACGTGAAACTGGATGAGATAGCCCGTCTAGCGGGTGTTTCCCGCACAACGGCTAGTTATGTGATCAACGGCAAGGCCAAGCAGTATCGAGTCAGCGATAAAACTGTTGAAAAAGTGATGGCAGTCGTCAGAGAGCACAATTACCATCCAAATGCAGTTGCTGCGGGGTTACGTGCAGGGCGCACCCGTTCCATTGGGTTAGTGATCCCTGATCTGGAAAATACCAGCTATACACGTATAGCAAATTATCTAGAAAGACAGGCACGTCAACGTGGCTACCAACTGCTAATCGCGTGTTCTGAAGATCAACCTGACAACGAAATCCGTTGTGTTGAGCACCTTTTGCAGCGCCAAGTTGATGCTATTATTGTGTCGACTGCACTTCCACCAGAGCACCCTTTTTATCAGCGCTGGGCGAACCGTTCACTTCCTATCATTGCACTGGATAGGGCGCTTGAAAAAGAGCACTTTATTAGTGTTGTAGGGGATGACCAAGAAGATGCTTTTATGATTTCAGCTGAATTGCGTAAATTCAAAGCTGAATCGGTATTGTACTTAGGGGCATTACCTGAACTGTCTGTCAGCTATTTACGTGAACAAGGTTTCCGTAAAGCATGGAATGGCGATACGCGTGAACGTGAAGTTGACTATTTGTATGCAAATAGCTACGAGCGAGATGCTGCCGCAGAAGTATTTGCGAATTGGCTCGACAGCGGTAATGAGATGCCAGATGCGTTATTTACAACATCCTTTTCCTTACTCCAAGGTGTACTGGATGTGGCTCTTAAACGTAGTGGCCGTTTGCCTGAGCATATGGTTATTGCGACTTTTGGGGATAACGAATTATTGGATTTCCTCGGTTGCCCTGTGCTATCACTTGCTCAGCGCCACCGTGATATTGCAGAGCGTATCTTAGAACTAGTATTAGCTAGCCTCGATGAAAAGCAAAAACCCGATGCAGGTATCACTCGAATTCGTCGTGACTTATGTCGTCGTGGAAGTTTAGGTCGTAAGCAATAAAAAATAGCCGCAACTTTAGGCGATCAGTGTAAAGCCATTCAATAATGAGTGATGTTGATCACGATTATGAGTAATATAAGGGCCCCTACAATGTAGGCGCCCTTTTTTTATAGGCTAAAAATAAGTAAATATTTAACTTTAGGAATTATCCTAGTCGATTATTTATTTATTTTGTAACAAAAGCTAAATGCGATAAAAACAAAAATAAAAAAGGTTTTTGCATAGGTTTGCATTGGGTTGGTTACTTCTTTTGTAATTTTAATACTGTTTATTAAAACAGTTGTTTAGTTCAATGAAATATAACGGTTTTATTTTACTGGAGAGGCGTTTTTATCTTTACAGTGCATCAACACTGTTTTACGAACAGATTAAAAGTAAAGAATTGGTACGAAATACACTGATTAAAAATGAGATAGAGATTGGATTTAGCGTCGTTTGTGTAATTTTTCAACAATAAACAGCCACTTTGCTATTTTGTGCGAAATTTATAAAATAAGCTAATTATATCAATTTGTTATTTCTTATTTTCTTTCCAAGTAAGATTTTACCCGTCCTTCTATTTTCTGAATTGTTCTGTAAATAAACCTAAAGCCAGGTGTGACTGGCTTGACAAGATTTTCATACCATTCGTAAACTTTATATGTGGAGAATTGTGGGGTAAAGTGGGTAGCTAGGAAATAAAAGGGGTTTAATCGGGTATGTTTCGTGGGGCAACACTGGTTAATCTCGACAGCAAAGGGCGGCTAACCGTGCCTACTCGTTATCGAGGAATGCTGACCGAGGAAGCGAAAGGGCAAATGGTCTGTACCATTGACCTTCACCAGCCGTGCCTGCTGCTTTATACCTTGCCTGAATGGGAAATCATTGAAGAAAAGCTGTCTCGTTTATCTACCATGAACGAAGCAGAACGACGTGTACAACGGCTTTTACTGGGTCATGCTAGCGAATGCCAGATGGATAATGCAGGACGTCTTTTGTTAGCCAATACATTGCGCCAACACGCAGGGCTAACCAAAGAGGTCATGTTGGTTGGCCAGATTAATAAATTTGAACTTTGGGATGAGCAAACTTGGTACAAACAAGTGGAAAATGATATCGCTGCGGAGCGTCTCACCACTGAACCACTCTCAGCCCGCTTACAGGATTTGTCACTATAACAATGACGCAACAGCAATTTAAGCACGTAACCGTATTATTGGATGAAGCCGTTAATGGCTTGAATATTAAGCCAAATGGTATTTATATCGATGGCACTTTTGGTCGAGGTGGGCACTCTCGCTTAATTTTAAGTCAATTGGGTGAGCATGGGCGTTTAATCGCCATTGACCGTGACCCAGAGGCAATTAAAGCCGCCGAAGCCATTGATGATCCACGTTTTATGATTAAGCATGGCCCGTTCTCTGACATTGCACAATATGTGGAAGAAGAAGGGTTAACAGGGCAAATTGATGGTGTTTTATTGGATTTAGGCGTGTCTTCACCGCAATTGGATGACCCAGAAAGAGGGTTTTCATTTATGCGAGACGGGCCATTGGATATGCGCATGGACCCAACCAAAGGGCAATCGGCACAGCAATGGTTAATGAACGCAGAGGCTGATGACATTGCATGGGTGCTGAAAACCTTTGGCGAGGAGCGTTTTTCGAAGCGTATCGCTAGGGCGATTGTGGAACGCAATCATAACCCCGAAGAAGAGCCATTAACACGAACACGCCATCTGGCTGAATTAATTTCAAAAGTCAGCCCGATGAAAGACCGACATAAACATCCTGCAACTCGCAGTTTTCAGGCTATTCGTATCTACATCAATAGTGAACTGGAAGAGATTGAGCAGGCACTAAACGGTGCGATGAGGGTTTTAGCACCAGAAGGGCGTTTATCAGTGATCAGTTTTCACTCTTTGGAAGACAGGTTAGTTAAACAATTTATCCGTAAAAACAGTAAAGGGCCAAGTGTGCCTGCTGGGATCCCACTGACAGAAACGCAAATTAAAGCATTAGGTAGCGCGCAGTTACGTGACTTAGGCAAAATGAAGCCTTCAGATAATGAAATTGACGAAAACCCACGCGCACGAAGCTCTGTGCTGCGTTTTGCAGAAAAGGCGACGCAATAATGGTTCCTGAAAGGCACAGCCTAGCACGCGTAATTGGACGTGATTTATTTCGCTACGGCATCGTTCCTTTGATTTTATTGGCTGCGATTATTATTAGCGCCGTGTTTGTGGTTACAACGGCACATGAAACTCGCTTATTAACCGCAGCTAAAGACAAATTGTACGAAGAAAAAGATTCGTTGGATATTGAATGGCGCAATCTGATCCTCGAGGAAAACGCATTAGCGAGCCATAGCCGTATTGAGCGTTTGTCCGTTGATAAATTACAGATGGTTCAAGTTGAGCCATCACAAGAAAAAATTATTGTTTCTCAACAATAAAAAAGGTTCCCAATGAAAGCACCAAAAACAGCAAAAAATAAGAAACAAGAAGAAAGTACCAGCTTTGTCCGCTGGCGCTTTATTTTGCTGTGCGGGTGTATTGTCTTAGCGCTAGCAGGGTTATTAACGCGCGTGGCTTACCTGCAAATTATTGCCCCTGAAAAACTGGTTAAAGAAGGGGATATGCGCTCTTTGCGTGTTCAAGAAGTGGCAACTGCTCGGGGTATGATTAGTGATCGTGAAGGTCGGCAGCTCGCGGTCAGCGTGCCAGTTAATGCAATTTGGGCAGATCCAAAAGAAGTGTTTGAGAAAGGTGGAATTAGCAATGATGAGCACTGGAAAGCGCTTGCAGACGCACTCGAAATTCCACTCGAGCAAATTACCAAGAAAATATCGGCCAATCCACGTGGCCGTTTTGTGTATTTAGCGCGCCAAGTTAACCCATCTATCGGTGACTACGTTAAAAAATTAAAAATCCCAGGTATCTACCTGCGCAAAGAATCTCGCCGTTATTACCCTTCAGGCCCTGTGACAGCACACTTGTTAGGTGTGACAAACATTGATGGTGAAGGTATTGAAGGTGTTGAAAAAAGTTTTGACCGCTGGTTAAAAGGCGCTCCAGGAGAGCGCACCGTTCGTAAAGATAGAAATGGTCGCGTGATCGAAACGATTTCATCAGTCGATAGCCAAGCGGCGCATAACCTGACATTAAGTATCGATGAACGCATTCAATCAATTGTTTACCGTGAACTGACTCGCGGCGTGCAAGAAAATAAAGCGGAATCAGGTGTGGCGATTTTAGTGGATGTACACACTGGGGAAATATTGGCGATGGCCAATAGCCCATCGTATAACCCAAATAACCTTGCTGGCACAGCAATGGATGCCATGCGTAATCGCGCAATTACCGATATTTTTGAACCAGGTTCAACAGTAAAACCAATGGTGGTAATGAGCGCATTACACAACAAAATTATTAAAGAAAATTCAGTCATTAATACTTATCCATATCGTATTAGTGGACATGAAATTAAAGACGTTGCGCGCTATGCGGAATTAACGATTACTGGAATTTTACAGAAGTCGAGTAACGTGGGTGTTTCTAAACTGGCGTTAGCGATGCCTGCCACAGAGCTGGTGGATGTGTATAGCCGCTTTGGGTTTGGCAAGCCGACTAATCTGGGGTTAGTCGGGGAAAGTAGTGGCATCTTTCCAAGTAAAAAAACACGGTGGTCTGATTTAGATAGGGCCACCTTTTCTTTTGGCTATGGGCAAATGGTAACACCGTTACAATTAGCGCGAGCCTACGCAACAATTGGTAGTTTTGGTATCTATAGGCCGCTATCTATCACAAAAGTTGACCCACCAGTACCAGGAACTCGTGTTTTCCCTGAGCCAATTATGCGTACGGTGGTGCATATGATGGAAAGTGTAGCTCTGCCTGGTGGTGGTGGTGCTCGTGCCGCGATTAAAGGTTACCGTATTGCAATTAAAACAGGTACCGCGAAAAAAGTCGGTCCTGAAGGGCGATATGTTGAAAAATATCTCGCTTATGCAGCGGGTGTAGCCCCTGCAAGTAATCCACGTTATGCGCTTGTTGTATTAATCAACGAGCCAAGCGGTGGTAAGTACTACGGAGGGGCAGTTTCTGCTCCTGTGTTTGGTTCGATTATGGGCGGAGTCTTACGACTGATGAATATTGAGCCAGATGCGTTACAACCTGATGATAAAAATGAAATTGTGAACAGTCAAAAAGAGGTTAAAAGTGGCAGATCGTAATCTTTGTGATCTTCTTGCGCCATTTGGTGTAAGCACAACTCCTATCTCACTACGTGAGATGACGCTAGACAGTCGAAAGGCTGCCGCGGGCGATCTGTTTATTGCGATAAAAGGCCATCAGTCGGATGGTAGGCATTATATTCCTCAAGCGATTGCACAAGGGGTTGGTGCTGTGATTGCAGAGGCACAAGGTGAAGCTGAAGAAGGCGAAATTCGCTTTGTTCATGGTGTGCCAGTGATTTATCTCAATGACTTAAACAATCGTTTATCTGCACTGGCAGGTGAGTTTTATGACCAGCCTTCTGCCAAAATGAAATTAGTCGGCGTGACGGGAACAAATGGTAAAACAACAACAACCCAACTGATTGCACAGTGGGCGCAAGGTCTTGGCGAGACAAGCGCTGTGATGGGAACTGTTGGAAATGGTTTATTAGGGCAGGTTTCACCAACGGAGAATACGACAGGCTCTGCGGTAGATATTCAGTTAGAACTCACGCAGCTATTAAATAAAAAAGCCACATTGACTGCGATGGAAGTGTCCTCCCACGGTTTAGTACAAGGGCGTGTCGCTGCATTGCAATTCGCTGCCGCAGTGTTCACCAACCTAAGCCGTGATCACCTTGATTACCATGGTGATATGGAAAATTATGAAGCGGCAAAATGGTTACTTTTCTCGACGCATCAAACTAAAAATCAAATTATTAATGCAGATGATGACGTTGGGCTGAAATGGTTACAACGCCTACCACAAGCATGTGCGGTAACGATGGAAAATCGTATTCCAGCCAACTGGCAAGGGCCTTGGTTAAAAGCTACTGAAGTGGAATACCACGATAAAGGCGCGACTATTCATTTTGATTCCGCATGGGGTAACGGCGCATTTGAAAGTCCATTAATGGGGGCGTTCAACGTCAGTAACTTATTAGTTGCGATGGCGACATTGTTAATGATGGGCTACCCACTTGACTCGTTATTAGCATCCACATCTTCCCTTTCCCCTGTTTGTGGTCGAATGGAAGTTTTTAGTGCACCAAACAAACCGACCGTGGTTGTTGATTACGCTCATACACCTGACGCATTAGAAAAAGCGCTTGCAGCAGCTCGTTTACATTGTAAAGGGCAGCTTTGGTGTGTGTTTGGTTGCGGTGGAGATCGCGATAAAGGTAAGCGCCCACTTATGGGTGCTGTGGCAGAAGAGTGGGCAGATAAAATCATTATCACTGACGATAATCCTCGCAGTGAAGACCCAATGGATATTATCAACGATATTATGGCGGGCTTACTGGATTCAAGCCGTGCTCTAGCGATACCAGGGCGTCCAGAAGCAGTAACTAATGCTATTTTGCAAGCTTCACCCGATGATGTGATTGTCCTTGCAGGGAAGGGGCATGAAGATTACCAAATTATAGGTAATCGTAAGTTAGATTATTCAGATCGCTTAACGGTGGCACGGTTATTGGGGGTGATAGCATGATCCCATTAACTCTCACGCAACTCACAAAAATCACTTCAGGGCGGATTGAGTTTGCATCTAACTGCGAATTTGTGCTTGAAAGCGTTAGCACAGACAGCCGTAAAATTGGTGAGAACGGTTTGTTTATTGCCCTTAAAGGGGAGCGTTTTGATGCTCATGATTTTGCTGAGCAAGTGGTGGAAGGCGGTGCAAAAGCCTTATTAGTCGATCGCCAACTGGCCGTAAATTGCCCACAAGTGGTTGTTGATGATACCCGTATTGCAATGGGGCAACTGGCTGCCTGGGTTCGCCAGCAAGTGAGTGCTCGCATTGTTGGTTTAACAGGTTCATCGGGCAAAACGTCCGTGAAAGAAATGACGGCATCTATCTTGGCTGAGCGAGGCAAAACCTTATATACCGCAGGTAACTTAAATAACGATATCGGCGTGCCGTTAACGCTGTTTCGCTTAACGCCAGAGTACGATTTTGCTGTGATTGAAATGGGGGCTAACCACCCAAATGAGATTGCTTACACCACTAATATTGTTAAGCCAGAAACGGCATTAGTAAACAATTTATTTGGTGCGCACTTAGCCGGGTTTGGTTCGCCAGAAGGCGTGGCAAAAGCCAAAGGTGAAATTTACCAAGGTATCCCAGAAGAAGGGACGGCAATTGTCAATTTGGATAGCTACAGTGATAAATGGCAGTTCCAACCACGCCAAACGGTGTGGTATTACTCATTAACACAACAGCCTAAAGCTGATTTTTACCCAACAGATATTCAAATCAAACAGCTAACAACAGATTTTGTGTTACATACGCCAGTTGGATGCGTTGATATTACGTTACCACTACCAGGCGTCCACAATATTGCCAACGTATTAGCGGCGAGTGCATTAGCCATTTCGGTTGGGGCAAGCCTTGAAGATATCAAGAATGGCTTAGCAAATACCAAAGCCGTGCCAGGCCGTTTGTTTCCTGTTCGCTTAGCAGAACACAAAGTGGTGTTGGACGACACCTACAATGCCAATGATGGCTCCATGATTGCCGCTATTCACGTACTGGAAAAAATGCCAGGTTACCGCATTTTAGTTGTCGGTGATATGGGCGAGCTTGGCGATTACGCAGAAGAGTGCCACCAACGTGTTGGCGTTGCGGCTAAACAGGCTGGTTTAGATAAAGTATTCAGCGTTGGTCAACTCAGTAAGTTGATCAGCGAATTTAGTGAGTGTGGTGAGCACTTTACGGTAAAAAGCGATTTATTAACCCGACTAATTCCGCTAGCACAGCAGAATGATGTTGTTTCCATTTTAGTTAAAGGTTCACGCAGCTCCGCGATGGAAGATGTGGTGAATGCATTGAAGGAGTGCTTCGAATGTTAGTCTGGCTTGCCGAAATGTTGGTCCACAAGTTTTCTGTCTTGAACGTCTTTTCATATCTGACGTTCAGAGCCATTGTCGGTTTGCTGACTGCACTTGCGATTGCGTTATGGATGGGGCCGCACCTGATTGCTTATCTGCAAAAAATGCAGATTGGGCAAGTCGTGCGTAGCGAAGGCCCTGAGTCACACTTCAGTAAGCGTGGCACGCCAACTATGGGCGGTCTGTTGATCCTGTTTTCAATTACAGTGTCAGTTTTACTGTGGGCGCGCTTAGATAACCCTTATGTTTGGTGTGTATTGCTGGTGTTAATCGGCTACGGCATCGTTGGTTTTGTGGATGATTACCGCAAGGTAGTAAGAAAAGACACGCGTGGCTTAATCGCTCGTTGGAAATATTTTTGGCAGTCCGTTATCGCGTTAGTTGTTGCTTTTTCTATGTATACGATAGGCAAAGACACGCCAGCCACTCAACTTGTTGTGCCATTCTTCAAAGATGTGATGCCACAACTGGGCATGTTATACATTTTACTGACCTATTTTGTGATTGTCGGTACCAGTAATGCGGTAAATTTAACGGATGGCCTTGATGGCTTAGCCATCATGCCAACGGTATTTGTTGCAGCTGGTTTTGCATTAGTGGCATGGGCGACAGGTAACGTCAATTTTGCGGGCTACTTGCATATTCCATTCTTACCACACGCAGGTGAGTTGGTGATTGTTTGCACGGCTATTGTTGGGGCAGGTTTAGGTTTTCTTTGGTTTAACACATACCCAGCACAAGTTTTTATGGGGGATGTAGGCTCACTGGCGCTCGGTGGTGCATTAGGTACAATCGCCGTTTTACTGCGCCAAGAATTCCTATTAGTGATTATGGGTGGGGTGTTTGTGGTTGAAACCTTATCCGTTATTTTACAGGTCGGTTCGTTTAAATTACGTGGTCAACGGATCTTCCGCATGGCACCAATTCACCACCATTATGAATTGAAAGGCTGGCCAGAACCTCGTGTTATCGTGCGCTTCTGGATTATTTCCTTGATGCTAGTGCTGATTGGGCTAGCAACGTTGAAGGTGCGTTAATATGGTTGATTATCAGGGTAAGA
This sequence comes from Providencia sp. PROV129, assembly GCF_028482245.1. NCBI lineage: Bacteria > Pseudomonadati > Pseudomonadota > Gammaproteobacteria > Enterobacterales > Morganellaceae > Providencia > Providencia sp. PROV129. Next base: position 29,645 of record NZ_JAMPQD010000010.1, on the reverse strand, counting down.
ACGTTGTCATTATAGGTCTGGGCGTCACAGGTCTATCGTGCGTTCAATTTTTCATTGAGCGTGGTGCTGTGCCACGCGTGATGGATACCCGTGCAACACCTCCGGGTGTGGATAAACTGCCTGAAAATGTGCAGTGCCATAGCGGAAGTTTGAACAACGCATGGCTTCAAGAAGCCGATTTGATTGTTGCAAGTCCAGGGATTGCATTAGCGACACCACAATTGCAGGAAGCTGCGCAAAACGGTATTGAAATCGTCGGTGATATCGAGCTGTTTTGTCGTGAAGCGGATGCGCCAATTGTGGCGATTACAGGGTCAAATGGGAAAAGCACTGTTACCTCATTAGTCGGGGAGATGGCGAGCGCGGCAGGGATTTCTGTCGGTGTGGGTGGCAATATTGGCACGCCAGCGCTGTCTTTACTCAATTCAGGCCATGCATTGTACGTTCTAGAGCTATCCAGTTTCCAACTCGAAACCACATCAAGCCTAAAAGCGGCAGCAGCAACGGTACTGAATATCAGCGAAGACCATATGGACAGATATCCGCTGGGCTTATCACAATACCGCAGTGCGAAATTAAAAATTTATCATGGTGCACAGAACTGTATCGTGAATATGCAAGATGCGTTAACGCTGCCTGAAAACCAATCCGCTGATGAATGTATTGGTTTTGGGGTGAACAGTGGCAAGTATTGCTTTGACACGAAAAATCGTGCGTTGGTGGTCAACGGTAAAACATTGTTAGACGTGAATGAGATGCGCTTGACGGGCCAGCATAACTATTTGAACGCACTGGCTGCGTTAGCCCTTGCGGATGCGGTAAATATTCCGCGCCCTGCTTGTATTGAGGTGTTGAAAACCTACGCTGGGTTAGCACATCGTTTTGAATTGGTATTATTTAACAACGGAGTACGTTGGATTAATGACTCCAAAGCTACTAATGTGGGCAGTACTGAAGCCGCATTGAATGGGTTGCATGTTGACGGCTCAGTCTATTTATTGTTAGGTGGTGATGGTAAGTCGGCTGATTTTTCATCGTTAAAACAATATATTGCCGCGGATAACTACCATTTATATTGCTTTGGTCGTGATGGTAAATCATTAGCCGCTTTAGCCCCTGAAAAATCAGTATTAACTGACACGATGGAGCAAAGCTTACGTCAAATTGCACCGCAATTAAAAGCAGGGGATATGGTGTTATTATCGCCAGCTTGCGCCAGTTTAGATCAGTTTAAAAACTTTGAGCAGCGTGGCGCTATTTTTGCTCAATTAGCGAAGGAGCTTGGGTAATGACCATACCGGGTGCAATGCGTTTAAAAAATTGGGTCATTGGTGAAAAAAATGGCGTGATTTCAGGCTCAACGTTGTACGATCGTACATTGGTCTGGTTGGCATTCGGTTTAGCGGCTATTGGCTTTATTATGGTGACCTCTGCGTCGATGCCAGTAGGGCAGCGTTTGACGGAAGACCCGTTTTACTTTGCAAAACGCGACATGGTCTATCTCGTTATTGCTTTCGCCTTATCATTAGCGGTCATGCGCATCCCGATGGCTTTTTGGGAAAAGTATAATTTCCTATTTTTGATGGGCTCATTGGGTATGTTAGTCGTGGTATTAGTGGCAGGGAGTTCGGTTAACGGGGCATCTCGTTGGATTGACGTCGGGTTAGTGAAAATTCAGCCAGCTGAAATTTCGAAATTCACCCTATTTTGCTATGTTTCAAGCTACTTAGTACGCAAGTCAGAAGAAGTCCGTACTCGCTTTCTCGGGTTTATCAAACCGATGTGTATTTTGATTGTGATGGCATCATTACTGCTTTTACAGCCTGACTTAGGTACAGTCATTGTATTAGTCGTCACAACATTAGGCTTACTGTTTTTAGCGGGCGCAAGGCTGGCACCGTTTATTATCGGTATTGCCATCTGTGCGGTGGGGGTATTAGCGCTGATCTGGTTTGAGCCTTACCGTTTGCGCCGTGTGACCTCGTTTTTAAACCCATGGGATGACCCATTTGGTAGTGGCTACCAGTTAACACAGTCATTAATGGCATTTGGTCGTGGTGAAATGTTAGGCCAAGGGTTAGGAAATTCAGTTCAAAAACTGGAATACCTCCCTGAAGCGCATACTGACTTTATTTTCTCCGTGTTAGCGGAAGAATTGGGGTATGTCGGAGTTGTATTAGTCCTGTTAATGGTGTTCATGTTGGCATTTAGGGCGATGATGATTGGGCGTCGTGCGTTGATGTCTAACCAATTATTTGGCGGCTATATGGCCTGCTCTATTGGTATTTGGTTTACTTTCCAAGCTTTGGTTAACGTTGGTGCAGCCTCAGGTATGCTGCCAACGAAAGGGTTAACGTTACCCCTAATTAGTTATGGTGGTTCCAGTTTATTAGTGATGGCCGCAGCGATAGCGGTATTACTGCGAATTGATTTTGAAACACGCCTAGAAAAAGCGCAGGCGTTTGTAAGGAGTACCAAATGAGTCAGCCCAAAAAATTACTCGTCATGGCAGGTGGAACAGGAGGGCATGTCTTTCCAGGGCTCGCTGTGGCGCATTATTTGCAGGCTCAGGGCTGGGAAATTCGCTGGTTAGGTACTGCCGATAGAATGGAAGCGACCTTAGTGCCAAAACATGGCATAGATATTGAGTTTATTCAGATTTCAGGTTTAAGAGGCAAAGGTATTGCCGCACAGTTAGGCGCGCCATGGCGTATTTATAAAGCGATACGACAAGCGAAAACAATCATCAAGCGTTATCAGCCCGATGCGGTATTAGGCATGGGTGGGTATGTTTCAGGGCCTGGTGGTATTGCGGCATGGCAGTGTGGTGTTCCGGTTGTTCTGCATGAGCAAAATGGCATCGCGGGTTTGACGAACAAATGGTTATCACGCATCGCAAAACGGGTTTTGCAAGCGTTTCCGGGGGCTTTCCCTGATGCGCCTGTAGTTGGTAACCCTGTTCGTGAAGATGTACTGGCACTTCCTACGCCAGCGGTTCGCTTAGCAGGCCGAGAAGGCGCGATACGCGTGTTAGTTGTCGGTGGTAGCCAAGGCGCACGGATTTTAAACCAAGTGATGCCGCAAGTTGCTGCAAAAGTAGGCAAACAGTTAAATATCTGGCACCAAGCGGGAAAAGGCAGTAAGGAATCCACTGAAGCGTTGTATAATGAACAGCTGCAAGTTTCAGGCAATTCTGAGTATAAAGTTACTGAATTTATTGACGATATGGCGCAAGCTTATGCTTGGGCAGATATTGTTGTATGCCGTTCTGGCGCATTGACCGTCAGTGAAGTTGCAGCCGCAGGTTTACCTGCTATTTTTGTTCCTTTTCAGCACAAAGACCGCCAACAATATTGGAATGCATTACCACTGGAAAAAGCGGGCGCTGCGAAGATCTTAGAGCAACCACAATTTACCGCTGAAGCGGTAGCAAACTTGCTTGAGCAGTGGGATAGAGCAGAATTGTTGTCGATGGCTGAAAAAGCCCATGATTGTGCAATTAGTGATGCAACTGAACGTGTTGCAGCCGTGATTTGCGAAGTGGCTAAATAGTTTTAGTCACATTTGATACCGATTTTATAAAGAAGCGAAAACAGAGTGAATACACAACAATTAGCGAAATTAAGAACATCAGTGCCAGAAATGAGAAGAGTCAGGCACATCCATTTTGTCGGCATCGGCGGTGCAGGCATGGGTGGTATCGCTGAAGTGTTGGCAAATGAAGGCTATGAAATTAGTGGTTCAGACTTGGCACCCAATGCTGTGACTCAACAATTAACTGAATTAGGTGCAACGATTTATTTTAATCACCGTCCAGAAAATGTTGAGAATGCCAGTGTGGTTGTCGTTTCAACGGCGATTTCAAGTGAAAACCCTGAAATTCAAGCGGCGAAAGAACTCCGTATTCCAGTTATTCGTCGTGCAGAAATGTTGGCTGAATTAATGCGTTACCGTCACGGTATCGCTGTTGCGGGAACACATGGTAAAACGACCACGACGGCGATGATTTCAGGCATTTATGCACAAGCAGGTTTAGACCCTACGTTTGTTAACGGCGGGTTAGTGAAATCAGCGGGAACACATGCACGCTTAGGGAGTAGCCGTTATCTGATTGCAGAAGCGGACGAAAGTGATGCATCGTTCTTGCATTTGCAGCCATTAGTCGCAGTAGTGACCAATATCGAAGCTGACCACATGGATACTTACCAAGGTAACTTTGATAATTTAACGGACACCTTCATTAATTTTCTGCATAACTTGCCATTTTATGGCCGAGCAGTGATGTGTATTGATGATCCTGTTATTCGTTCATTGCTACCAAAAATTGGCCGCTACATCACCACTTATGGTTTTAGTGAGGACGCCGATGTGCGCATCACCAAATACGAACAAAAAGGCAATCAAGGATTTTTCACTATTGCACGTGAAAATATGCCGGAATTGACGGTCGTGTTGAACGCACCAGGTCGCCATAATGCATTAAACGCCACAGCTGCGGTTGCGGTTGCGACGGAAGAAGGCATTGATGACTTACACATTTTGTCTGCATTGGTGGAATTCCAAGGTACAGGGCGCCGTTTTGACTTCTTGGGTAATTTTGCATTACGCAATGTCAACGGCAAAGAAGGTGAGGTCATGTTAGTGGATGACTATGGTCACCACCCAACAGAAGTGGATGCCACCATTAAAGCAGCACGAGCAGGTTGGCCAGATAAACGCATTGTGATGATTTTTCAACCCCATCGTTATACTCGTACCCGTGATTTGTACGACGATTTCGTCAATGTATTAGGGCAAGTGGATGTATTGCTGATGTTGGATGTCTATTCAGCGGGTGAAAAGCATGTTGCAGGGGCTGATAGCCGCTCATTGTGCCGCACAATTCGAGGTCGTGGTCAGATTGATCCGATTTATGTTTCAGAACCGGAACAAATTTCTCATCTTTTAGCTCAAACTCTTGATGAAAATGATTTAATTTTAGTTCAAGGCGCAGGAAATATTGGTAAAATAGCCAAAACGCTCGCGGAAACGAAATTACAGCCGCCAATGGTCGAGGAATAAACATGGCAGAGAAAATTGCGGTGCTATTTGGTGGGACATCAGCTGAGCGTGAAGTATCACTTCAGTCAGGAAATGCCGTGCTGGCAGGGCTACGCCAAGGCGGGGTTGATGCGCACCCTATTGACACTAAAGATTTCCCTGTTATTACACTAAAAGATGCTGGTTTTGATAAAGTTTTCATCGCATTACATGGTCGTGGTGGTGAAGATGGTACAATTCAAGGAATGCTTGAATACCTTGGTTTGCCTTACACGGGAAGTGGCGTAATGGCATCGGCACTGAGTATGGATAAACTCAGAACAAAACAATTATGGCAAGGTGCGGGACTAAGTGTATCTCCTTATATATACTTAACTAAACAGCAACATTTGCAGATGAGTAGTGAACAAATCACCGCAAAAGTTAAGGCACTGGGTTTGCCATTAATTGTGAAACCAAGTTTAGAAGGTTCGAGTGTCGGCATGAGCAAGGTTGACAACTTAGATGCGCTACCTGCAGCACTTGAATTAGCGTTTCGTTTCGACAAAACCGTATTAGTTGAAAAATGGCTCAGTGGCCCTGAATACACCATCGCGGTGTTAGGTGATAAAACTCTACCGTCGATTCGCATCCAGCCACCGGGGATATTTTATGACTACGAAGCAAAATATTTGTCTGATGAGACTCAATATTTCTGCCCAAGTGGTTTAGGTACACAACGTGAGTCTGAGCTTGCTGAGTTAGCGATGAACGCCTATTTAGCGGTCGGTTGCGATGGTTGGGGGCGTGTTGATGTGATGCAAGATAGCGACGGCCAGTTTTACTTGTTGGAAGTGAACACGTCGCCAGGTATGACAAGCCACAGCCTAGTGCCAATGGCCGCGCGTCAGGCAGGTTTAGATTTTTCGCAGTTAGTTGTGCGAATTTTAGAATTGGCTCGTTGATATGTCACAAGCAGCGTTAAACGTCAGGCATCATAAAAATCACAACGATGATGACCCACGTTCAGGCCCAAGTAATGGGGCATTTTTAGGTGGGTTATTTTTCTTTCTCATCGTTGTTGGCACCATCATTTGGAGCGGTTGGATGGTGATGACGTGGATGAAAGATGCTGACAGGCTACCGATGTCAAAGCTCGTCTTAACAGGTGAGCGGCATTACACCAAGAACGATGATGTAAGAAAGGCGATTTTATCGTTAGGGCAACCGGGTACGTTTATGACTGTCGATGTCAACGCTATCCAAAACCAAATAAGTATGATGCCATGGATACGTCAAGTTACTGTGCGTAAACAATGGCCAGATGAATTAAAAATTCATATTGTTGAGTATCAACCATTCGCCAGATGGAACGATCAAAATATGGTGGATGTAGAAGGTAGGGTGTTTAACTTACCAGCAAGCGAAAATGGTAAAGGGGATTATGTATTGCTTTATGGCCCACAAGGTAGCCAAAAAGAGGTACTAAAAGAGCTCGCTAACTTTAAAAATACGCTTGCGACAAATAAGTTAAAGCTTAAATCGTTATCAATGACAGCCCGTCATGCATGGCAGATCATTTTGGATAACGACACCCGAATCGAACTGGGTAAAAAAGATGTTTCAGAGCGGTTAAATCGGTTCCTTGAACTTTATCCGCTCTTGCAGCAAACAACGGACAAACGCGTCGACTACGTTGACTTACGTTATACCAGTGGTGCTGCGGTGGGCTGGGCGCCAGTTTTGGTCGATGCACCACCGGGGTTACAATAAAAAATATTGCTAATAACTCAAATTAGGCAGAAGAAATGATTAAAGCAACGGACAGAAAATTAGTGGTAGGCCTTGAAATTGGAACTTCCAAGGTATCAGCCCTTGTTGGCGAAATTCTGCCCGATGGTATGGTTAATATTATCGGGGTGGGAAGCTGCCCATCTCGTGGAATGGATAAAGGCGGCGTAAACGACTTAGAGTCTGTTGTAAAATGTGTTCAACGGGCTATCGACCAAGCAGAACTGATGGCAGATTGCCAAATTTCCTCTGTCTATTTGGCGCTTTCAGGTAAACACGTTAGCTGCCAAAATGAAATTGGTATGGTGCCAGTTTCTGAAGAAGAAGTGACACAAGAAGACGTTGATAGTGTGGTGCATACGGCGAAATCAGTGCGTGTGCGTGATGAGCATCGAATTCTGCACGTAATCCCGCAAGAATTTGCGATCGACTACCAAGAAGGGATTAAAAACCCAGTAGGTTTGTCGGGTGTGCGCATGCAAGCAAAAGTTCATTTAATTACTTGCCATAATGATATGGCGAAAAATATTGTTAAAGCGGTTGAACGTTGTGGACTAAAAGTTGACCAGCTGATTTTTGCTGGTCTCGCAGCAAGTTATAGCGTATTAACTGAAGATGAACGTGAATTAGGTGTGTGCGTGGTGGATATCGGTGGTGGTACTATGGATATGGCCGTTTATACTGGCGGTGCGTTACGCCACACGAAAGTGATTCCTTACGCAGGGAATGTGGTTACCAGCGATATCGCGTATGCCTTCGGTACGCCACCAAGTGATGCAGAAGCGATTAAAGTTCGCCACGGTTGTGCTGTCGGTTCGATTGTGAGTAAAGATGAAACGGTTGAAGTGCCGAGCGTTGGTGGTCGACCACCAAGAAGTTTACAACGTCAAACCTTAGCAGAAGTCATCGAGCCGCGGTATACTGAGCTGTTAAACTTAGTAAATGAAGAAATTTTAAATTTACAGGAACAGTTACGTCAACAAGGTGTCAAACACCATTTAGCGGCTGGTATTGTCTTAACGGGCGGCGCTGCACAGATTGACGGTTTAGTTGAATGTGCCCAAAAAGTATTCCACACCCAAGTAAGGATTGGTACGCCGTTAAATATTACGGGGTTAACAGATTACGCGCAGGAGCCATATTATTCTACCGCGGTAGGGCTTCTGCATTACGGTAAAGAAAGCCATCTTGGCGATGATACCGAGACAGAAAAGCGTGCCTCAGTCACAGGTTGGTTCAGTAAAATCACCAGTTGGTTGAAAAAAGAATTCTAATTTTAATAAAGAAGCCTATTATTAGCTTCAAAAGTAGTAAGCACAAAACGGAGAGACATTATGTTTGAACCAATGGAGCTCACTAACGATGCGGTGATTAAAGTCATCGGTGTTGGTGGCGGCGGCGGTAATGCCGTTGAACACATGGTGCGTGAACGTATTGAAGGCGTCGAATTCTTCGCCGTCAACACGGACGCACAAGCACTGCGTAAAACCGCAGTCGGACAAACTATCCAGATCGGTACGGGTATTACAAAAGGTTTGGGTGCAGGTGCAAACCCTGAAGTCGGCCGCAATGCTGCGGAAGAAGATCGCGAAGCGCTACGTAATGCATTAGATGGTGCTGACATGGTTTTCATCGCAGCAGGTATGGGCGGTGGTACAGGCACAGGTGCAGCGCCAGTCGTTGCCGAAGTGGCGAAAGAATTGGGTATTCTGACAGTTGCGGTCGTGACTAAGCCTTTCAATTTTGAAGGCAAAAAGCGTATGGCATTTGCAGAAGCGGGTATCACTGAGTTATCAAAACACGTTGACTCCTTGATCACCATCCCAAATGACAAATTATTAAAAGTTCTTGGTCGTGGTATCTCATTACTGGATGCTTTTGGTGCGGCAAACGACGTACTTAAAGGCGCAGTACAAGGTATTGCAGAGCTGATTACTCGCCCAGGTTTAATGAACGTGGACTTTGCTGACGTGCGTACCGTTATGTCAGAAATGGGCTACGCGATGATGGGGTCTGGTGTGGCACGCGGTGAAGATAGAGCCGAAGAAGCTGCTGAAATGGCAATTTCTAGCCCATTACTGGAAGACATCGACCTGTCAGGCGCTCGTGGTGTGTTAGTCAACATCACCGCTGGTTTCGACCTGCGTTTGGATGAGTTTGAAACGGTAGGTAACACTATTCGTGCATTCGCATCTGATAATGCGACTGTGGTAATCGGTACTTCTCTCGACCCAGAAATGCATGAAGAGCTGCGCGTTACAGTTGTTGCAACAGGTATTGGTATGGACAAACGCCCTGAAATTACCTTAGTTAGCAACAAAATGTCACAGCAGGCGTCAATGGAACAACGCTATCAGCAAATGCAAAATAGCATGTCTTCATTAACCGAAGAGAAACCAGCAGCGGCTAAAGCGGTCAATGACCAAAATACGCAAACAAACAAAGAACCAGATTATCTCGATATTCCTGCGTTCTTGCGTAAGCAAGCCGATTAATTTTATTTATATTGGATTCTCCGCTTTTTGTGCTAAAATTTCCTACTGATTATCTTGTATGATGATCAGTAGGACTTATAACATTGCGAGAAATAGACGATGATCAAACAACGGACATTAAAACGTATTATTACAGCGACTGGTGTTGGTTTACATACCGGCAAAAAAGTTACGCTGACTTTACGTCCAGCGCCGGCAAACACCGGGGTCATCTACCGTCGTACTGACCTTAATCCACCGGTTGATTTTCCGGCAGATGCGAAATCAGTTCGTGATACGATGTTATGTACTTGCTTAGTCAATGAAGATAACGTACGTATTTCAACTGTTGAGCATTTGAATGCTGCTTTAGCAGGGTTAGGTATCGATAACATTGTTATTGAAGTCAATGCGCCTGAAATCCCGATCATGGATGGCAGTGCTGCACCGTTTGTTTTCTTACTGCTAGATGGTGGTATTGAAGAATTAAATTGTGCGAAGAAATTTTTACGTATTAAAGAAACTGTGCGTGTTGAAGATGGCGATAAGTGGGCAGAAATGAAACCTTACAATGGTTTTAGTCTGGATTTCACTATCGATTTCCAACACCCGGCGATTGATAGCAGCACTCAGCGCTATTCACTTGATTTCTCAGCGGAATCATTCGTGAGCCAAATCAGCCGTGCACGTACTTTTGGTTTTATGCGTGATATCGAATATCTGCAATCCCAAGGCTTATGCTTAGGCGGTAGTTTCGACTGTGCTATCGTTGTTGATGACTATAAAGTCCTCAATGAAGATGGCTTACGTTTTGAAGATGAATTCGTTCGTCACAAAATGTTGGATGCAATTGGTGACTTATTTATGTGTGGGCACAACATTATTGGCGCATTCACTGCGTTCAAATCTGGCCATGCACTGAATAACAAACTTCTGCAAGCGGTTCTTGCTAAAGAGTCAGCTTGGGATCTGGTCACCTTTGAAGATGAAGCTGAATTGCCTGTGGCATTCAAAGCGCCTTCAGCTGTATACGCATAACTATTATGCGGCTAGCCCAAATCTGGGTTAGCGCTTTCTGTTGGTTGCACTAGTACTCTCTCCGGCTAGTGCAGCCAGCCGCTCAAACCTTTCTTTTAATCCTTTCGGGCTATTTTCCGCTAATTTTAATAATACTTGTGCTGTTTGTGTACTTATCTGCCTTTCGTTCATTTTTTGTGTTGATGCAGCTGTTCGGTTATTTACTGAGCTATTTTGTTTGGTTTTTCGCATTAAATCAGGATTGATTCTGATGTCGATAGACGATAATGATGGTAGAATAGAAGTTCTTAATGCGGAAAGTAAGTTTAATTTTTCATAATTAAGACGGGTCATCCAACTGGCATTTGCCACTTCAATGACCATAATATTATTACGGTAGTTTGCAACACGGCACATTGGCTTAATTTCAGCCGGCAATAAGCCCTTTACAGCGCGGTTCAGCTTGATAATGGCTTTTGCATTTCGCTGAATAGTTTGTAAAGTATTTGATGAATTTGCCAATGATCCCTCAAGAACATCGAAAAGTGCTTGTGGATGACTATCTCTCATTTTTGGCTCCGGCTAACAATGATGAAAACTAATGTACAGATAATAATATTGTCATTTATTCATTATATAAGAGTTTAATGGGCATTTTAAATTTTTGGCGACAACTTGGTAGAAAATACTTTTGGTCCCACCTATTATTAGGTGTGGTTGCCACGGGTGTCGGCTTGCCTACAATTTTAAATGCTCTTTCCGAATCTCAGCTTACGCAAGTTAACTCATCACCTGCGAACCGCCAAAACCAAGCGGTTAATGCATTTGATAACTTATTTGCGCAGCAAAATTCTCAGCGTTCTTCTTCTTCATCATCATACTCGGTTAATTATTGGCAGCAACATGCGGTGCGCAATGTTATTCGCCAACTCACGTTTGCTTTTTCTGCAAATGAAGATGATGACGTAGCGACGACAAAAGAAGAATCCGAACAGCTTATTGTACCACAATTGATGCTGGATACGCTTTATGCCATGTTGGCAGAGCGTTCGCTTCAAACACACGAAAGTACGGTACTAGTCAGTCATTATATTTACCCTCATTTTGTTACCTACCAGCCTGCTATTTGGGTTGCACAAGTACATGGCATTCGTGCTGGTCCATTAACTGCTTGATCTCTTAATAGATTTATCAACTCAATGTTGAGAAAATCTGCGCCTTAAAATCTATGAAATAATAAAATAACTTATTGATTTAATGAGATTAAAAGTATGTTAACTAAAATTTTGACCAAAGTATTCGGTAGCCGTAATGATCGTACTCTGCGTAGACTGCGCAAAGAAGTGGAAAAAATTAATCGCTTAGAACCTGATTTTGAAAAGCTATCAGACGATGAGTTAAAAGCCAAAACAGTTGAATTTCGTGAACGCTTAACTAAAGGCGAGAGCTTAGAAAGCATTATTCCAGAAGCATTTGCGACCGTGCGTGAAGCCAGCCGTCGTGTTTTTGGTATGCGTCACTTTGATGTGCAGTTAATTGGTGGGATGGTACTGAACGAGCGTTGTATTGCAGAAATGCGTACAGGTGAAGGTAAAACATTAACCGCGACATTACCTGCTTATATTAATGCGTTAAGTGGCAAAGGCGTCCATGTTGTGACGGTAAACGACTACTTAGCAAAACGTGATGCGGAAAATAACCGCCCTTTATTTGAATTCTTAGGTTTAACGGTTGGTATCAACTTACCAGGTATGGCACCGCCTGCGAAGCGCGAAGCCTACGCTGCAGATATTACTTATGGTACTAATAATGAATTTGGTTTCGACTACTTACGTGACAACATGGCATTTAGCCCAGAAGAGCGTGTACAACGTAAATTGCACTATGCATTAGTGGATGAGGTCGACTCAATCCTTATCGATGAAGCGCGTACACCGCTGATCATTTCAGGTCCTGCAGAAGATAGCTCAGAACTTTACCAAAAAGTGGATAAGTTAATTCCACATCTGCAACGCCAAGAAAAAGAAGATTCAGATACTTTCCAAGGGGAAGGGCATTTCTCTGTTGATGAGAAATCACGTCAAGTCACTATCACCGAACGCGGTCTGGTGTTAATTGAAGAACTTTTGGCAAAAGAAGGCTTAATGGATGAAGGCGAATCATTATATTCACCAGCAAACATTATGCTTATGCACCACGTAATGGCAGGCTTACGTGCTCATGCATTGTTCACCTTAGATGTTGACTATATCGTTAAAGATGGCCAAATCGTTATTGTTGACGAACATACAGGTCGTACAATGGAAGGTCGTCGCTGGTCAGATGGCTTACACCAAGCGGTTGAAGCAAAAGAAGGTGTTGAAATTCAAAATGAAAACCAAACCTTAGCGTCGATTACATTCCAGAACTATTTCCGTCTATACGAAAAACTGGCGGGTATGACGGGTACAGCGGATACTGAAGCATTTGAATTTAGCTCAATTTATAAATTAGACACTATTGTTATCCCAACTAACCGTCCAATGGTGCGTAAAGATTTACCTGACCTCGTTTATATGAACGAAACCGATAAATTTGCAGCCATTATTGAAGATATTCGTGAAAGAACCGCCAATGGGCAACCTGTTCTTGTTGGTACAATTTCCATCGAAAAATCTGAATTAATTTCTAATGCACTGAAAAAAGCCAAAATTGCCCATAACGTCCTGAATGCAAAATTCCACGCAATGGAAGCGGATATCATTGCGAATGCGGGTCAAGCGAGCGCTGTAACTATCGCAACTAACATGGCAGGCCGTGGTACGGATATCATGTTAGGGGGAAGCTGGCAGACCGAAGTTGCTGCGTTAGAAGAGCCAACGCAAGAGCAAATTGATGAAATCAAAGCGAATTGGAAAGTGCGCCATGATGCGGTTTTAGCTGCGGGTGGTTTACATATCATTGGTACAGAGCGCCATGAATCACGTCGTATCGACAACCAGTTACGTGGTCGTGCAGGTCGTCAAGGGGATGCGGGTTCTTCACGTTTTTACTTATCGATGGAAGATGCTCTGATGCGTATCTTCGCTTCTGATCGTGTGACTGGCATGATGAAAAAACTGGGTATGAAACCAGGAGAAGCGATTGAGCACCCATGGGTAACTAAAGCGATTGCTAACGCACAGCGTAAAGTTGAAAGCCGTAACTTTGATATTCGTAAACAATTACTTGAATATGATGATGTTGCGAGTGATCAACGTCGTGCTATTTATACTCAGCGTAATGAATTGCTCGACGGTGGTGATATTAAAGAAACGGTTGACAGCATTCGCGAAGATGTTTTTACCACCACGATGGATGCCTATATTCCACCTCAATCATTAGAGGAAATGTGGGATATTGATGGTTTGCATCAGCGTTTAGTTAATGACTTTGATCTTGATCTGCCAATGAAAGAATGGCTGGATAAAGAACCTGAATTGCATGAAGAAACTTTACGTGAACGTATCATGCAAAAAGCGGTTGAAATCTATGAGCGTAAAGAGGAAATTGTTGGTGCAGAAGCGATGCGTAACTTTGAAAAAGGTGTCATGTTACAAACACTAGATACCTTATGGAAAGAGCACTTGGCTTCAATGGATTACTTGCGCCAAGGCATTCACTTACGTGGTTATGCACAAAAAGACCCTAAACAAGAATATAAACGCGAATCCTTTAGTATGTTTGCTAATATGCTTGAAGCCTTGAAATATGAAGTTATCAGCACATTATCTAAGGTACAAGTTCGTTTACCTGAAGAGGTTGAAGCATTAGAGCAACAGCGTCGTGAAGAAGCTGAGCGTTTAGCGAAAAGGCAACAATTAAGCCATGAAGCGGGTGCTGAATCTTTAATGACTGAAACCGAGGCTAAAATAGCAACTCAAGGTCACAAAATTGGTCGTAATGATCCTTGTCCTTGCGGCTCAGGTAAAAAATATAAGCAATGTCACGGTCGCTTAAATTAATTTATTATTAACTCATTAATATAAAAAAGGCGGGGTAACCCGCCTTTTTGACGAAAAAATTATGGAAAAAAAACATTTGCATATCGCGGCTGGAATTATTCGTAATTCCCAGCAACAAATTTTTATTACTAAACGGCCTGAAGGCACGCATATGGCTGGCTTTTGGGAATTTCCAGGTGGAAAACTTGAGATTAATGAATCACCTGAAGCGGCATTAATTCGTGAGCTTGAAGAAGAAGTCGGAATTGTAGTGACTAAGAGCGAGTTATTTCATCGCGTTGATCATGAGTTTGATGACCGTTTCATTACGCTTTATTTTTTTATCGTTACTGCGTGGGAAAATGAACCGTACGGTAAAGAAGGGCAAGATTCGCGTTGGGTTTGTCAACATGACCTTATTGCTGATGAGTTCCCACCGGCAAACCGTATTATTGTCGATTTATTAACGCAGAGAAGTGAATCAGCTTAATAACTGATATTGATATTAAGTGGAAAATACACAATGATATATTTTCCACTTAATTTACTGTGTCGCGACTTAACGTCTTATTTATCTGGCTGTTCACTCCAGTCATCGCTGTCAGAGATATCCCCTTGACTCGCAATTCTTTTTTCCTCACTAGCCCACTCACCAAGGTCAATAAGTTGACAACGCTTACTGCAAAATGGCCGGAAAGGGCTATTTTCATTCCAAACAACTATCTTTTTGCATGTTGGGCAGTTTACTTCAATGATTTCGCTCATAAATATATATCTCTAGCTAGCAACAGGATAACTCAAAACTAATTACATCTGGAAGTATACCATTCTCGCTATCGATATGCAGGAAACGTAAAGCAAAGCGTGTTTTGTGACCTGAAATTTGTGGGTAAATAAAGTTTTCTGCGGGCAATTTTATGCGCAGTAGCTCTTTACCTTCGACACTATCTTGATAAAAGCCATTAAATGACTCTTTAGTTTCAAACGTTCCTGATTGGCGAATTAATGACAGAACTGTTTTTAAAGCATCATTTAAAGGATCGAGACTTTGAAGCCAGCCACTGATGGCTTTATCACGTTCATTTTTCGGAATATTTAACCATAATTGTAATGTAGGTAAATCAAAACTACAGCAGCCACCGGGAATGCTTAGTCTTTGGCGAACCATGCTAATAATTTTATCTGTTCGCAAATGGTGACCAAAGCGAGGTGCAGACATTAAGTGAGATATTTTATCTGATAAATCAGTGAGTAATGAACTAATTAGTTGATTGTCCGCATTAGGGTCGCTAGCCCAATTTGATAAGCGAGTGCGTTGTTTTTCAAGCTCTTTAATAAGATCTGAACGGACTTCGCCTCTATCTAGAATTTCAATAAGTTCTGAGACTGAACGAAAAAATGCGATACCAGAAGAGTAGGAGGTGATATTGCTGAGCTCATAAATTTGAGATAAAAGAGTTTCAAGGCGCAACCAAGAACGGATCTTTTCATTCATTGGATATTCATAAGTGATTAAATTTGTAGTTGCTAGTTCGCCCATTTTAATTCCTATGGTTTTATTTTTGCTAGTGTTAAATATTTATTGTGAAGATTTGCTACCTTGTCTTGAATGCTGGTGTCTTTAGTATGGTTTGTAATAACGTCATCAGCATAAGATAATCGTTTTTCACGGCTAACTTGTGCATTTAATATATTTTTGACCTGCTCGAGACTTATATTGTCTCTTTTTATTGTACGTTGAATTTGTTCTTCAGGGGTAACATCAACGACTAATACCCTATCTGCTAAATGAGAAATGTTGTTTTCGATTAATAAAGGAACAACCCATAAAACATAAGGATAATTGTCTTGGTAGAGCTGTTTTTGCGTCTCTTGCTGAATTAAGGGGTGAAGAAGTGTATTTAGCCATTTTTTTTCATTAGTGTTTGAGAAAATAATGTCTCTTAAAAGGCCTCGATTTAGCGTGCCATCTAAAGAAATAATCTCTTTACCAAAGTGTGACCTGATAGCGTCAAAAGCAGGGGTATTCGGCTCTACAACTTGGCGAGCTATTACATCAGCATCGACGATGGGGACACCAAATTTAGCAAAGTTGTTTGCAATGGTCGTCTTACCACTCCCAATTCCCCCTGTTAAAGCAACGATATAAGGCATAAATTTTTCGATCACTTATAGAAAATAAAAATAGATTACACTGAAATTATCCGTTTGTCTTCACTCAAATTAACTTGAATGAATATAGTTAAAAATACTTATATAACATGATTCTATATGGTTAGAGTATCTTAATAATATGAGATAGATATTATTAAAAAACTATCATCCAGTGACAACATTCCCTAGATTAAATATTGGAAGATACATTGCTAGCATAATGATGCCAATTAAGAGTGAAATAAATACAAGAAGGACAGGTTCCAAGTTTTTCACTTTTCTCTCTATATGGAGCATGTATTGTTCGGAGTAGAACTTAAATAGGTATCTTGTAAAATAATAGAGTTTACCTGATTCTTCAGCAACGGCGATTAATTGAACTGCTAAACTTGGGAATAAAACAGTCTCTTTCATTGCATTTGAAAGTGTCCCACCTTTAAGAACAGCGGAGAGAAGATTTTCACAATCTTTTTTGTATTGCTTATTATTGATTGTTTGTATTGTACATTTTAAACAATCAATTAGTGGAAGGCCGATTTTATATGTGGATGATACTGTTAGAAAATACAAGCTTAGATAATGATAGGAGATTAAACTTTTGAATACTGGCAGTTGTGAAAAAAAATGTTGTAAGTGCTGATGCTTATTTATTTTTAGTGTAAATATTAGAAGAACGAAAATAACTGATAAAAAATATGTGAATTGTTCTTTTATAAAGTCGGATACGTAAAGCATAGCTTGTGTTAATAGAGGTAGCTCCTGTTGAAAGCTATCGTAAATTTCTTTAAATTGAGGAATGACATACAAAAACATAATACATAGTAACATACCTGAAAATAGACAGAGAGTGAGCGGATAACGTATTGCTTTTTTGAACAATGCAGAGATTTTTTCATTATGCTCTAACATAAAGCTAATCGTATTAAAATTTTCATCATATTTACCTGTCTTTTCTGCAACAATGATAAGGCTAATAATTGTACTGCTAAAAATTTGTGGATGATTCTTTAAAAAATCGGAAAAAAGCTCCCCTTTTTCGATATGTAGGATCAAATTTTTAATAAAGTGACGCCAAAAAGGAAGCTGGCAATTTTCTGAAAGTATTTTTAAGCTTTGTATTAGTGTTATCCCAGATGATGTTAAGGCACCTAGTTGATGAAAGAAATGTATTCGATAGTTAATACAGGCGTGATTTAAATTAAAAATCGCTTTAATTTTGATTTTCAATGGAATAAGGTTATTTTCAGTAATAATAAGAAAAGCTTTTTTTTTACTTTTAGCTAACAAGGTATCTTCAATTATTTGGTTGTGAGCATTGAGTGCAATATATGAATAAATGAACATTTCAAGCCCCCTCGTTGCCAACAATGGCGTAAATTTCTTGTAACGTTGTTTCCCCTGATTCAATGAGCTTGATACCTGCTTGAAAAAGACGTTCAAAATTTACAATATTACGACCTTGTTGCTCCTGTAAATCTTGAATTATTTGCTGGTCAATGTACTCATAAACAGCTGTTCTTCCCATAAAGCCAGAAAAACAGTGCTCACATCCCTTAGACCTCCATTCATTAATCGTTAACACTCTATTTAGCTGAGTTTTTGATGGTGTAGGTATTTTACATTTAGGACATAATTTACGTACTAATCTTTGAGCTATCACCATTTTTAAGCAAGACATTAATTGTTTTTTTTCTACGCCAAGCTGGATCATACGTTCTATAGCGCTTACAGTACAATTAGTATGCAATGTAGATAAAACTAAATGGCCAGTTTGCGCTGCACGAGTAGCAATTTGGGCGGTTTCTTCATCCCTTATTTCACCAATCATAATAATATCGGGATCTTGGCGTAATAGTGCTCTAAGAATAAAAGCAAAGCTAAGTTCGGATTTTTCATGAACCTGTATTTGATTAATTCCTTGCAAAGGAATTTCAATTGGGTCTTCTATTGTTGAAATATTCCGAGAAGATTGATTTAAAAATTCCAGGGCACTATATAAAGTCACTGTTTTGCCACTGCCTGTAGGGCCTGTCACTAAGATTAGACCCTGAGGCTGATTTAAGTATCTTTTTAATGAGTCAAGAAGGGAAGAGCACATCCCTATGTGCTCTAATGAATATTTTAATTGAGTATTAAGAATTCTTAATACGAGTTTCTCACCATATAAGGTGGGAATACTAGAAAGGCGTATGCTGTAATTTTGCCCATCAAAATACCAATTCATTTGTCCATCTTGTGGACGTCTTTTTTCCGCAATATTCATTTTGGAAAGTATTTTTAGCCGAGCAATGATTTCATTGTTAATTTCGTAGGGTGCTGAAGGAAGAAAGTAAAGTTTCCCATCAACACGAATCCTAATCTTTAACCCCTGTTTGGATGGCTCAAGATGAATATCTGATGAGCGTTTATGAACTGCGGTTTTAAGTAAATTCTCAACAAAATCAACCGCAGGGGATGTAATATTTAATGTCTCTGCTTCTTTAGGTTGGTAAGGGATATCCTCCTCTTTGATTTGATGTATTACACTATTGAAGTAATGATCAACCTTTTCTTTAGGCCAAATATCATAGCAAACAGGAACGCTAGCAATAAACTTTAGAGTTGCCATAAGATTATCATCAGGTTTTTTAACCGTGGCTATAGATAATCTTTTATGGTTATAATCCACGATAATAATATAATGCTTATCACATAGTTTTTTTAGTTCTTTAAATATAAACTGGTTATCTTTCGTTATATTCATAATTACCCCTAATTAAAAACTAAACGTTTTTTCACATAAAGATTTTAAATTTGTATTGTCTTTTATTTCGCAAGCAACATTCCATTTAAATGGCGAGTTATTACCTGTGACAACAGGTGTTAGTGTAATATTAAGATCTGATAATGTTTTATCTCCACTCAGTTTCACAATACCTGATTTTACATCAATGGTTTTGATGTGTTTCCCTGAAATATTATTTGGAATATTATCGTTGCCACTATTACATTGAGATAGACTACCGAAATTGAAGTGGCATATTTCAATACTATTTTTGTAAGGTAAAATGGTTTGCAGGACATCGGTCATTGCAGCCTTTTGCATATAGCTTTGATAACCAGGAATAGCAATAACACCAAGTATAGATATTATTGCAATAACAACCATTATTTCGATAAGTGAAAATCCTTGTTGGCGCATGATAAAACCTCTGTTGTTAAGTGAGGTTTTATCATAAAGCTATTTTTCCCTATATTTTATTCATTGTAAATGATGTTGCGAAACGCTTTGTAGATAAATAAATGAATTGATGGTTTATTACATTTTTTATCGATCGGCTTCGCAAAATATAATTTAATTTTAATATTGGCCTTTTTTAATTTCTTTAATTAAAGGAAAATGGATGTATTAAGAATAATAAATATATAGCAATTAAAAAATAATTAATTTTCATTGCTATATATGATTAAACTAATTTTAAAGTAAGCTTCTATAATATTGCCAATCAAAAAATGGGCCAGGATCGGTTTTACGTAAAGGGGCGATATCACTATGACCCGTAATATTATGGGCAATCAATGGATATTGAGTAATAAGTTGTTGGGTTAAAGTCGCGAGAGATTGGTACTGTGATTCAGTAAACGGCTCAAAATCAGGGCCTTCTAGCTCAATGCCAATTGAAAAATCATTGCATTTTTCTTTTCCTTGGTAGCTTGATTGCCCTGCATGCCAAGCACGTAAATGAAAAGGAACATATTGAATAATTGAGCCATCACGGCGAATTAAGCAATGAGCAGAAACGCGAAGGTGTTTTATTTCCTCAAAAAAAGGATGTTCTTGAGGATTCAAAACCCCCGTGAATAATTGATTAATATAAGGCCCACCAAATTGACCTGGAGGAAGGCTAATATTATGGATAACGAGCAAAGAGGGAGTAACACCATCAGGGCGTTGATCATGATGCGGTGAGGGGATATGAGTCACATTATTTAACCAACCATCATGTATTTTCATCTCGTTATCCATAGTATTCTATTTTCTTTTTGTCAGGGCTCGTTATCTTTGGATGGAAAGATTAGCATAGATACAATAAGACGAGAGCATATTTTGGAGAAAGAAATGGCTATACGGCGTTATGATGAACAGCAAAGACGCGGCATTCTATTAGAGCGATTAGCAGTTGATATCCCTTTTATGGTGACAGTTGCATTAAAAGAAGACCTTGGACAGGTTGTTGACTATAAAAGAGATATCACAGGGCAGCTACTTAGTGAAAGCGCGATTGCAACCGCCCGTATTATTACACGGGAAAACGGTATCTTTTGCGGTAAACAATGGTTAGAAGAAGTCTTTCTTCAATTAGGCGGGCTAGTTAAAATTGATTGGAAAGTGAAAGACGGTGATACCGTCACATCAAATCAAGTGTTATGTGAAATGCAGGGACCATCTCAAGTTTTATTAACAGGGGAGCGGACTGCGCTGAATTTTATCCAAACACTCTCTTCGGTTTCGACAGTAACTGCGATATATGTAAAAGAGATTGCAGGAACTCGTGCCAAGCTACTTGATACTCGCAAAACGATTCCTGGCCTAAGAACTGCATTGAAGTATGCTGTTCTTATGGGAGGGGGATTTAACCATCGTTTGGGATTGTCAGATGCCTATTTAATTAAAGAAAATCATATTATTTCAGCAGGTTCGGTGGATATGGCGGTTGAACTTGCCAGACAAGCACACCCTGAAGTACCTATTGAAATTGAAGTGGAAAGCCTAGATGAGTTACTTCTAGCGCTAAAAGCAGGCGCAGACATCATTATGTTAGATAACTTTACACCGACAATGATGAAAGAGGCTGTAGTGCTAACTGCAGGGAAGGCTGCGCTTGAAGTCTCAGGTAATGTGACACTAAAAACAATAAAAGAATTTGCAGAAACTGGCATTGATTTTATTTCAGTGGGTGCTTTGACTAAACATATTCAAGCGATGGACTTATCAATGCGTTTTGTTGAGAACCATTCCTAGAGCATCATTACGCTATCAAAGTTTGATATAAGAACTGTATTGCTCAATTTCATCATACAGTTCTTTTATTTCTCATTAAGTG
The DNA here is from genome assembly GCF_028482245.1 of Providencia sp. PROV129. Classification (NCBI taxonomy): domain Bacteria; kingdom Pseudomonadati; phylum Pseudomonadota; class Gammaproteobacteria; order Enterobacterales; family Morganellaceae; genus Providencia; species Providencia sp. PROV129. The sequence continues at coordinate 8,144 of NZ_JAMPQD010000010.1, read as the reverse complement.
ATTTATATCAGCATTCATAAAGTGGAAGTATTGGCATATTATTTTTAAAAGCATCAATATTATTCTATAGAAAGCGGGCCAATTTGAGTTGAAGATGCGGTTAGAATTTAAGATAAGTGTAAGTTCAGTTGTGATTTTAACATTTTTGAAACAAAAAAAGTGAGACGTTTAAGTATAATAGAGCAGCTAAGGTTTTATTTGATTTTTAATTTGCTTTTAATGAATTTTTATTCATTAAAGTGATTGCTTTTACGATTCAGTTTGTATTTTTAATCGGTAAATGATGTTTTTTATGTTAAAAATACTCTCACGACATTGGTTGTTTAGTTATCAAAACATGCTAAATTTTAAAATAAATTGTTAATATTTGCAGGATTTTATGATTTAGCGCAAGGTCTTTATGGACAGATAGTGAATACTTTGTTACTTTATTAGCCCATAAACAAATTGGTATTACCAATTAACACTGGGTAATACGTAATCAATAATTACTCACTTATGAATATGGCAGATTATGACTTACGGTAAAATTCGCCAACCAAAGTTATCAGATGTAATAGAGCAACGGCTTGAACATCTTATTTTCGAAGGGACATTGCGCCCTGGCGAAAAGCTGCCCCCTGAACGTGAACTCGCAAAACAGTTTGACGTATCTAGGCCATCAGTGCGTGAAGCAATTCAAACATTAGAAGCGAAAGGGCTTCTATCTCGTCGTCAAGGCGGCGGCACCTTCGTACAAAAGAAAATGTGGCAAAGCTTTAGTGATCCTTTAGCTCAGTTACTCGAAGGTAATCCCGAATCTCAATTTGATCTTCTTGAAACTCGTCATGCCCTTGAAGGTATTGCGGCCTATTATGCTGCACTCCGTGGTACTGAAGAAGATCTTGACCGTATTCGTCAAAGTTATGAACTTATCGAAACAGCGCAAAAAAGCGGCGAGTTAGATGCCGAGTCAGATGCGGTACTCCAATACCAACTCATTGTGACAGAAGCGGCTCACAACGTGGTTCTATTGCATTTATTGCGCTGCATGATCCCAATGTTAGAACAGAATATCCGTCAAAACTTTGAATTTTTGTATACCCGTAAAGAGATGTATAACGCGGTTAGCTCCCATAGAGCACAAATTTTTGCTGCAATAATGGCAAGAGAACCTGAAAAAGCGCGCGAAGCATCTCACCGTCACCTGTCTTTTATTGAAGATTTGCTATTGGATATTAGCCGAGAGCAAACTCGTAGAGAACGTTCTTTACGGCGGTTACAGCAACACCCTGATTTAACTTAGTAATATAGATCCTGACTGCTGCGTCTATATTATTGTGAATGCTCTAAAAGAGAGTTAAAGCGGCAACTACATCAGGGCCTATCTTCCCGCTGTTTTAGCAATATTGGGAAAATAGCGGGAAGATAGGCTCCACATAACCATATAAAATAGATAACAGATAAGGAATACACCATGTCAGATATGTTAAAAAATGACGTGGATCCGATTGAAACTCGCGACTGGCTACAGGCGATTGAATCGGTCATCCGTGAAGAAGGTGTTGATCGTGCTCAGTTTATTATCGAACAGGTATTAAGCGAAGCGCGTAAAGGCGGCGTAAGTATTGCTGCTGGTGCATCTGGTCGTTCTGATTACATCAACACAATTGCTGTTGAAGATGAGCCTGCATACCCTGGTAACATGGACTTAGAGCGCCGTATTCGCTCTGCAATTCGCTGGAACGCAGTAATGACTGTTCTGCGTGCGTCTAAAAAAGACTTAGAACTGGGCGGCCACATGGCTTCTTTCCAGTCATCAGCAACCTTGTATGAAGTCTGCTTCAACCACTTCTTCCGTGCTCATAACAATAATGATGGCGGAGACTTAGTATTCTTCCAAGGTCACATCTCTCCAGGTATCTATGCACGTGCTTTCTTAGAAGGGCGTTTAACTGAAGAGCAAATGAACAACTTCCGTCAAGAAATTGGTGGTAATGGCCTATCTTCATATCCGCACCCTAAATTGATGCCTGACTTCTGGCAATTCCCGACAGTATCAATGGGGCTGGGCCCAATCAATGCTATCTATCAAGCTAAGTTCCTGAAATACCTTGATAACCGTGGCCTGAAAGATACATCTGCGCAGCGCGTATATGCATTCTTAGGTGATGGTGAGATGGATGAGCCAGAATCTAAAGGTGCGATTACTATCGCAACACGCGATAAACTAGATAACTTAGTTTTCGTTATCAACTGTAACCTGCAACGTCTAGATGGCCCAGTAACAGGTAACGGAAAAATTGTTAACGAATTAGAAGGTATCTTTAACGGTGCTGGCTGGCAAGTTATCAAAGTTATGTGGGGTGACCGTTGGGACGAGCTGCTGCGTAAAGATACGAGCGGCAAACTTGTTCAGTTAATGAACGAAACTTTAGATGGTGACTACCAGACCTTTAAATCACGCGACGGCGCGTACGTTCGTGAACACTTCTTCAATCGTTACCCAGAAACTGCAGCATTAGTTAAAGATATGACTGATGATGAAATTTGGGCATTGAACCGTGGTGGTCACGATCCGAAGAAAGTCTATGCTGCATTTGCGAAAGCAAAAGAAACCAAAGGCAAACCAACTGTTATTTTAGCGCAAACCATTAAAGGTTATGGTATGGGCGAAACAGCTGAAGGTAAAAACATTGCGCACCAAGTGAAGAAAATGAACATGGACGGTGTTCGCCACTTCCGTGATCAATTCAATGTGCCAGTGGCTGATGAGCAAATCGAAAAACTGCCATACATTACTTTCGAAAAAGATTCCGAAGAGTACAAATACCTGCACGAGCGTCGCCAAGCGCTGGGTGGTTATTTGCCTGCTCGTCGTTCAACTTTTGATGAGAAACTGGAAATCCCTGCACTGGCAGATTTCAGCCAATTATTAGAAGAACAATCAAAAGAAATTTCGACCACAATTGCTTTCGTTCGTGCATTGAACGTGATGTTGAAAAACAACTCTATTAAAGAGCGTTTAGTGCCAATTATCGCTGACGAAGCGCGTACATTTGGTATGGAAGGTCTGTTCCGTCAAATCGGTATTTATAGCCCGAAAGGTCAGCAATATACACCGCAAGACAGAGAACAGGTTGCCTACTATAAAGAAGACTCGAAAGGTCAAATCCTGCAAGAAGGTATCAATGAGTTGGGCGCAGGTTCTTCTTGGTTAGCGGCTGCAACATCTTACAGTACTAACAACTTGCCGATGATCCCATTCTATATCTACTACTCAATGTTTGGTTTCCAACGTATTGGTGACTTAATGTGGGCAGCGGGTGACCAACAAGCACGTGGCTTCCTGATTGGTGGTACTTCAGGTCGTACAACGCTGAATGGTGAAGGCTTACAACACGAAGATGGTCACAGCCATATTCAATCACTGACTATTCCTAACTGTATTTCTTATGACCCTGCATTCGCTTATGAAGTTGCAGTGATTATGCAAAACGGTTTAGAGCGCATGTACGGTGAGAAACAAGAGAACGTGTACTACTACATCACGACTCTGAACGAAAACTACCACATGCCTGCAATGCCAGAAGGTGCAGAGGAAGGTATCCGTAAAGGTATCTACAAACTGGCTTCTGTTGAAGGTAACAAAGGTAAAGTGCAGTTGTTAGGTTCAGGTTCAATGATGCGCCACGTTCGTGAAGCGGCAGATATTCTGTCTGTAGAGTATGGCATTGGTTCTGATGTTTACAGTGTAACTTCATTCACTGAATTGGCACGTGATGGTCAAGATTGTGAGCGTTGGAACATGCTGCACCCATCTGCAACACCACGCGTTCCATACATTGCACAAGTAATGAATGACGCACCAGCAGTTGCATCAACTGACTACATGAAACTGTTTGCTGAACAAGTTCGTACTTATGTACCTGCAAGTGATTACCGCGTACTGGGTACTGATGGTTTTGGTCGTTCTGACAGTCGTGAAAACCTGCGTCACCACTTCGAAGTGGATACCAGCTATGTCATCGTAGCAGCGTTAGGTGAATTAGCTAAACGTGGTGAGGTTGATGTTAAAGTCGTTGAAGAAGCGATTAAAAAATACAACATTAACCCAGAAAAAGTTAACCCACGTTTGGCATAAGAGGTAAATATCAATGTCTATTGAAATCCAAGTGCCAGATATCGGTGCTGATGAAGTTGAAGTCACCGAAGTGATGGTTAAAGTTGGTGACAAAGTAGAAGCAGAGCAATCGCTCATTACCGTTGAAGGTGATAAAGCTTCTATGGAAGTCCCATCACCACAAGCGGGTGTGGTAAAAGAAATTAAAATTGCGACAGGCGACAAAGTAAAAACTGGCTCGCTAATCATGGTCTTTGAAGCAGAAGCGGGGGCAGCAGCACCAGCTCCCGCACAAGCGCCAGCAGCCCCTGCGGCAGCACCAAGCGCAGCAGCGTCAAAAGACGTTGCTGTACCAGATATCGGTGGCGATGAAGTCGAAGTCACTGAAATCATGGTTAAAGTGGGTGACACCGTGACCGCAGAACAATCTTTAATTACTGTTGAAGGCGATAAAGCGTCAATGGAAGTCCCAGCGCCATTTGCTGGAACTGTTAAAGAAATCAAGATTGCGACAGGCGATAAAGTGAAAACTGGTTCGCTGATCATGGTCTTTGAAGTCGCAGGCGCAGCGCCAGCCGCTGCTCCAGTTGCACAAGCAGCACCAGCGGCTCCAGCAGCCTCTGCAATTAAAGACGTTAACGTGCCAGATATCGGCGGTGATGAAGTTGAAGTTACCGAAGTAATGGTTAAAGTGGGCGACACCGTTTCTGCTGAGCAATCAATCATTACGGTTGAAGGCGATAAAGCATCAATGGAAGTTCCTGCACCATTTGCTGGTACTGTTAAAGAAATCAAGATTGCGACAGGCGACAAAGTGAAAACTGGCTCGCTGATCATGACTTTTGAAGTTGCCGGTGCGGCGCCAGCTGCGGCACCAGTTGCTCAAGCAGCGGCACCAGCACCTGCAGCAGCTCCAGCTCCAGCTGCAAAAGCAGCTGATAGCAAAAATGAATTTGTTGAGAACGACGCATACATCCACGCAACACCAGTTATTCGCCGCTTAGCGCGTGAGTTCGGTGTTAACTTAGCGAAAGTAAAAGGCACTGGTCGTAAAGGCCGTATCCTGCGTGAAGACGTTCAAGCTTACGTGAAAGATGCAGTCAAACGTGCTGAGTCTCCAGCTGCAGCAGGTGGTGGTTTACCAGGTATGCTGCCATGGCCGAAAGTAGATTACAGCAAGTTTGGTGAAGTTGAAGAAGTCGAACTGGGTCGTATCCAAAAAATCTCTGGTGCAAACCTGAGCCGTAACTGGGTGATGATCCCACATGTTACGCTGATGGAAGAAGTGGATACCACTGAAGTTGAAGAATTCCGTAAGCAACAGAATAAAGAAGCAGAGAAGAAAAAACTGGACGTGAAAATCACGCCATTAGTTTTTGTCATGAAAGCGGTTGCCCGCGCTCTGGAAGAAATGCCGCGCTTTAACAGCTCGATTTCTGAAGATGCACAGCGTCTGTTCTTGAAAAAATATATCAATATCGGTATCGCGGTTGATACACCAAATGGCTTAGTTGTTCCTGTCTTTAAAGACGTTAACAAAAAAGGCATTTTAGAGTTATCTCGTGAACTGATGGAAGTTTCTAAGAAAGCGCGTGCAGGTAAACTGACTGCGGCTGATATGCAAGGCGGATGTTTCACCATCTCTAGCCTTGGTGGTATCGGTACAACTGGTTTTGCACCAATCGTGAACGCACCAGAAGTGGCTATTATGGGGCTGTCACGTTCTTCAATGAAACCTGTTTGGAACGGTAGCGAGTTTGTTCCTCGCCTGATCCTGCCTATGTCACTGTCCTTTGACCACCGTGTCATCGATGGGGCTGATGGAGCACGCTTCATCACCCTAGTAGGGCAATTAATGAGCGATATTCGCCGTTTAGTGATGTAAATAATAAGACCGGCTGATAGGCCGGTCTGTTTTATTTAGGCTGAGGCAGAATTTTTTGCTGCTGCTACGAAAGGTTGGGAGTTACATCACGAAATGAGCCTTTTCAGGGTGTTAACAATTCTGTAAACTGCTCTCGGTGTGTACTTTTCCAGTGGAAGATCGTTTATTCAGCAGTACCGCTGGACAAAACAAAAAGAGGTCATGATGAGTACTGAAATTAAAGCCCAAGTCGTTGTGCTTGGTGCAGGCCCTGCAGGTTATTCTGCGGCTTTCCGTTGCGCTGACTTAGGTTTAGAAACTGTTTTAGTTGAACGTTATTCAACCCTTGGTGGTGTTTGTTTAAACGTGGGTTGTATCCCTTCAAAAGCTTTATTGCATGTTGCAAAAGTGATCGAAGAAGCGAAAGCATTAGCAGAGCACGGTATCGTATTTGGTGAGCCAAAAACTGATATCTCTAAAGTTCGCTTATGGAAAGAAAAAGTCATTAATCAGCTGACGGGTGGTCTAGCTGGGATGGCGAAAGGTCGTAAAGTGACCGTCGTTAACGGTCTGGGTAAATTTACGGGTGCAAATACGCTGGTTGTTGAAGGCGAAAACGGTAGTACGACTATCAATTTCGATAACGCAATCATTGCAGCGGGCTCACGTCCAATTCAATTACCATTCATTCCTCATGAAGACCCACGTATTTGGGATTCAACCGATGCGTTAGAACTGAAAGAAGTTCCAGAGCGTCTTCTGGTTATGGGCGGTGGCATCATCGGTTTAGAAATGGGAACTGTGTACCATGCACTGGGTTCTCAAATCGATGTGGTTGAAATGTTTGACCAAGTCATCCCTGCGGCTGACAAAGATGTGGTTAAAGTATTCACCAAACAAATCAGCAAAAAATTCAACCTGCTGTTAGAAACGAAAGTTACCGCAGTTGAAGCGAAAGAAGACGGTATTTACGTTTCTATGGAAGGTAAAAAAGCTTCCGCAGAACCACAACGTTATGATGCTGTGTTAGTGGCTATCGGCCGTGTTCCTAACGGTAAAAATTTAGATGCAGGCAAAGCTGGCGTTGAAGTTGATGATCGCGGCTTTATCCACGTGGATAAACAAATGCGCACTAACGTTCCACACATTTTCGCTATCGGTGATATCGTTGGTCAACCAATGTTGGCTCACAAAGGTGTTCACGAAGGTCACGTTGCAGCAGAGGTTATCTCTGGTCTGAAACATTACTTTGACCCGAAAGTGATCCCATCAATCGCTTATACTGAGCCAGAAGTTGCATGGGTTGGTTTAACTGAAAAAGAAGCGAAAGAACAAAATATCAGCTACGAAGTTGCGACTTTCCCATGGGCTGCGTCAGGTCGTGCAATTGCATCTGACTGCTCAGAAGGTATGACTAAGCTGATTTTCGACAAGCAATCTAACCGTGTTATCGGTGGTGCGGTTGTCGGTGTGAACGGTGGTGAATTACTGGGCGAAATCGGCCTAGCAATTGAAATGGGCTGTGATGCTGAAGATTTAGCATTAACTATCCATGCTCACCCAACACTGTACGAATCAATTGGTATGGCTGCAGAGATTTACGAAGGTAGCATTACTGATTTACCAAACGCAAAAGCGAAAAAGAAAAAATAATTTTCTTTAATCGCATAGATAAACAGTATCTCTAGTATGCTGTTTATCACCAAAGCGTATAGAAGCCAATGTGGAAACACGTTGGCTTTTTTTGTTTTTGTGAATATAAACAGTCAGTCACATGTTCTTATTCAATTATTTATTAAAATCAATATTAATCATTTTATAAATAATATGTTTTTAATTTTAACTAACGAATATTTATTAATAATAACGGTTAGTTGACTATAAAAATATTAAATTCTAATTTCTTTGTTCTGTTTTTTATAACTAATAAAGAAGTTGGTTTATGGATGATGTGACACACCTAGGTACAATAACTGTAAGGGGAAACAATCCAAGAGAACATTTCAATGATTATTTTAATAATTATGATAATGCTCATGAAGATATTGATTTAACAGGGAGGTATGAAGGATTAAAAAATATTTTACATGAAAATCTATATGATAATAAAAATATAGCTCATATCCATGATGATGTTGATAATCACAAAGTCGATACTTTTCAAGATTCTTCTACTAC